>JASEGY010000272.1 GCA_030019105.1 bacterium
CAACTTACAACTTACAACTTACAACAGATACCCATTAAATTTGAAGAGGATACCAATTATCCTTAATATTTAACTACCATCACTTCATAGCCCGGAATAAATGGTTTAACCAGGGTATTGGCCACCGTTAGCATCCAGGGGAATTTCTGGGCCAATCTTCCCTTAAAAGACCTCTGAGGAAGATTCCGGTCAACAATAGAACCGGAAATAAAATATCCCACTCCACCAACCCCATTCATTATTCTTTTTAACTCAAAAACAGAAAGAAGTTTCTTGTGTTTGTAACTAATCCCTTTGAACAAACGAACATAAGCATCCATATACCTTCGAGGCAAGAATCCGACTCCCCAGAGATGGACGTGAGGTTCAGGGCCGAAGATATTAAAGCGGTTAGGAGAATTAAAACAAAAATACCCTCCGCCGGTCATAACCCGGTAAGCCTCCTTTAAAAAACCCCGTTGATCCGGCATGTGCTCAATCACGTCCGTGGCATTAATGAGATCAAAACACTCATTTGGAAAAGGCATTGCTAACCCGGAGGCGCAAACGAGAGTACCATTCCCTATCCTATATGTATCAAAGAGCTTACGGGCCAGGAGCAAATCAACTAAGGAGATGTCTAATCCTATTGCCTCCTTAAACTGGGCCGAGAGAGCAAACAGGGCGCTGCCTCCGCCACATCCAAGATCAAGACACCGTTCCCCTCCATGAAAGCCCTGGCAGGCCGGCTCGGCTTGCCGACTCCGGTCAATCAGGCGCTTAATCTTGTTCAATCTAATCTCGCCCCTCTCCCGGCTCAGCAGTTCGTGTCTCAGATGTTTTTCGAGCAAATCCTTTGGGACAGAAGAGAAGTTTATCCGCGCTCTGAGCAAGTCCTCGTAATTCATAGAATCAAAATTGCTCAGGATTATTTCAACTTCCTTTTGTTCCTGAACCAACATTGACCTCAGCCTAAAATCAGGGATACCCCGGTAAACAAGGAAATCTCTCTGACAGGCAGGACAATGATATTTGTAATGATCATCCCGGTAAGCTAACTCCCCTCTACAGGAGGGACAGCGGTAGTGAAACATTTCTTCTCTCCTTATGCTTGAGTTGGGGAGCAGGGGAGCTGAGGAGCTGGGGAACAGGGAATACAATTTCATCAGTTATCCCCCTGCCCCTCCGCTCCCATGCTCCCCAGCTCCTCAGCTCCCTGGTCTGGCCACGACAAAGATGGAATCGCCGCCTCTTTTCAGAAAATTGCTCAAGCTATAAATAGGAAAAATTGCCGGCCAGGAGCAGGTTCTAATTAAAAGTCTAATTGTTCGGCGAAGAATGCCCCCGGAAGACGGAGGTACTGGGATAGCCTTAGAAGAAGATGTTGATGGCGAATTATTTCCTTCAGGCCGGATAGCATTATTCCCGCTCTCTCCACTCCACTCCTTTATTTTATCAATAGCCGCCTCTTCCAGCTTCTCAAAAGTATATCTAAAGGGAATATTTTCCGAATATGCCGCGACCACATCAAATCCGGCTTTATTAAGTAAAGCGGTCAGTGTCTTTTCAGAAAATTGATAGATATGGCCTGGCGGAGTAGGGTGTTCCCAGATGCCAAAGGTTCTACCAAAAAGGCAGTAGGTTGTCAGGGGAATAAGGCCGTCAATATTGGGCGTAGAAATAAAGATAAATCCATCCGGCTTCAAAATTTCTTTCGCCTTTAAAAGAGCCCGATAAGGATCCGGCATATGCTCAATACTATCCAGCATAGTTATCGCATCGAAGAAAGCAGGTTCAAACTCAGAGTCATCCAGCTTTCCGGCCGTAACTTCCAAACCATAATTTCCCCTGGCGTATTGCAGGGCATCTTCACTTACATCTATCCCGTAAGTATCCCAGCCGGCTGACCTGGCCTCCTTGAGAAAACTGCCGGTAGAACAACCTACATCTAAAATTTTACCCCCCGCTTGATATTGACTGATCAGGACTATCTTTTCTTTAAAAAATCCGACTCTTTCCTCTTTCACCTCAGCCGGGGAGCTAATATGATAATCCTCTGAGTAAATACTGCCCAGAGCGGCCTCGGTCAACCTGGGACTGACATAGACAAGACCACATTCCCGGCACTTAACTACCTGAAAGGAATTCTTGATCACTAATAGCCTGGAATAGTCAGAACCGCATATATTGCAAGAAACTTCGATACGCTCCAAATTTTCCACCTCATACAGTAACAAAGTAAGAACCAGCGGCATAATCAAGGGAAGCCCGGTCAAGTTTAGGTTCCACCCCCCGGTAAGCCGCCTGATCAATGATATGATCCACTAAATCCCGGGGATGACAGGCCCTGAAGGCCCTTTTCTCATCTCGATAATATTTTTCAACCAGATAATTTACTGTCTCTCCAGCATGCTCTATCCCCTTAGCCAGACATACCCGCCGAAAAATTTCACCGTATTCTTCCTCTGATGGATCATTGATTCCAATTTTATAACTAATCCGGCGGAGAAAGGCCTCATCTACCAGATCCTTCGGATCAAGATTGGTCGCGTAAACAATAAAAGGAGAAAAGGGGACTTCAATCTTTTTGCCGGTATGAAGGGTCAGGTAGTCAATCCTTTTCTCTAAAGGAACGATCCATCGATTGAGTAAATCCCTGGGGGCCACCCTTTGACGGCCAAAGTCGTCAATCAGAAGCATCCCGCCATTGGCCTTGAGTTGAAAGGGAGACTCGTAAAACCTGGCCTTCTCTTCATAGATCAAATCCAATTCCTTTAAAGTCAGCTCTCCCCCCACCTCAACTATCGGCCGTTTTATCATTATCCAGCGTTTATCATATCGTTTGGAACTCTTCTCCTCATTTACTTCTACTTCAAAATGATAGCTCGGATCAAAGAGTTTTATGATCTGATTGTCAACAGTAATGGCATAAGGAACAAGGGTATAAGTCGTGAAGCATTTAGCCATGCCCTCCGCGATACACGTTTTCCCATTACCCGGCGGCCCATAAAGGAAGATGGATTTACTGGAATTGACGGCCGGGCCTAAGAGATCAATGATCCGAGGATCAAGAACCAACCGGGAAAAGGCATCAATCAAAGCATCTTTACTAACCGGGGTTTCCCTTAATTTATCCTTTTTAACCACAGAAGAATAATCAGACAAAGCCACCGGGGCCGGCCCAACATAACTGTTATCCTTTAATGCCTCGGCTGCCCTGGCCCTACCCCGCTCAGTCAATTCATACCGCCACGAAAAAGGGAAATACGTTGTGCCCCCTTTTATCTCGCATAATTTTTCATCCTTCAGAAAGCGGAGGACTTCCTCTATTATCTTCTGGTAAGGAAGTTTCAGGGTAGCGGCCAGTTCGTCGCCAATGGTGATAGCGCCGGTGTATATTACTTTCAGGGTTAAATCAGCCAGAAACCGTAAATCAAGGCCGCTCTCTTCCAGATTTTTGGGTTGAGGTGGTCTATTTTCCATAATAATCTCGCAATTGCTCAATAAAGCGTGGAACTCTCGCAAAGACGATAAGTGTTCACGGAATGTTGAAATTAGAAATTGGAAATTGGGCTTTCATACTTTCTAATTTCTAATTTCTAATTTCTAATTTCTAATTTCCAATTTCGAGCCGTAAACAGCTACCTACTTTCCACAAGATATTGAGCAGTTACATAATCTCCCATTACAAAAATATATACCGAAGCAAAAATATCACTCCCAGCACATAAACTAACCAATGAACCTGTCTGCCCTGGCCGCAAAGCAGTTTCAGTAAAGGATAGGTAATGAATCCTACCGCCAGGCCGTGGGAAATAGAAAAAGTGAGGGGCATAAGAATAATAGTCAAGAATGCAGGAATAGACTCGGTATAATCATCCCATTTTATCTTGACCACATTCTGCATCATCAAACAGCCGACTATTATCAAGGCAGGGGCAGTAACCGGATAGAGATAAACCGTATCCGAGACCTTAAATCCGCCTCCGAACATCTGGGCCAGCGGGGTAAAAATAAGGGCTGCCAGAAAAAGAAGGGCCGTTATCACATTGGCCAGGCCTGTTCTCCCTCCTTCGGCTACACCGGCTGAACTTTCAATATAGGAAGTTACCGTGGATGTGCCCAGGATCGAACCGACCATAGTACCCACAGAATCACTCAGAAGCGCTTTGGAGGCCCGAGGCAGTTTACCCTCTTTAATAAAACCAGCCTGCTCCCCTACCCCGACTAATGTCCCAATAGTATCAAACATATCGAAAAAGAGGAGGATAAGGATAGCTGAAAGATACTCTATCTTAAGAGCGCCGGCAATATCCAGCTTCATAAAGGTTGGCTTAATAGAAGGCAGACCAATAATACTGCCTTGAAATTGGACTACGCCAATACCTATTCCCACCAGACCCGTAATCAATATCCCCCAGAATATCCCCCCTTTGATCCGCCTGCCAATAAGCAAAGAGGTAATTATCAAACCAAAAAGGGCCAGAAGGGCCGGCCTGCTCCTGACATCTCCCAGGGTAACAAAGGTGTTGGGATCAGCGGCCAATACGCCGGCATCCTTCAAGCCGATGAAGGCGATGAAAACACCTATCCCTACGGCAGCCGCCAGTTTTAAAGAAGTCGGAATGGCATCAACGATCATCTCTCTGATCTGGCTCAAAGTCAGTATGGTAAAAAACAATCCTGAGATAAACACCATCCCTAAGGCTGTTGGCCAGGGAACCCCCATCTGGGCACAAATAGTGAAGCTGAAGAAGACATTAAGACCCATTCCGGGGGCCAGGGCAATCGGATAATTCGCGATCAACCCCATTATTAAAGTAGCAAAAGCAGAAGCCAAACAAGTAGCCGCCATAACCGAGGGAAAATCCATTTGAGCCCCGGCTGACAGGATAGCCGGATTAACAAAGATAATGTAAGCCATAGTCATAAAGGTTGTTACACCAGCCACTGCCTCGGTCTTAACATCCGTCCCCTGAACCTTCAGTCTGAAAAGACTCTCAAACATCTTTAACCACCCCCTTTAGAAATTAAAGTATATAGTATAAATAAACCATAGAGTTTTGTCAAGGATAAAGAAATAATATTTGGGCATCGTTTCAAAACGCTGAAAAGTCCGCTTTACATTTACTAAAAAAACCAGGTTTCTTCAAAAAACCTGGTTTCTATCGATGGGGAACATTCCCTGCAAGTTCCCTTTGTCGTATCCTCTTTAAATCTATTGGTGTATCTGGTTGTAGGTTGTAGGTTGTAGGTTGTAGGTTGTAGG
>JASEGY010000273.1 GCA_030019105.1 bacterium
CCGCAATCGTAACATTCTCGCGGACAACGCAAATGTTGCGGGGTAATAGTATATCGCCCGTCAACATAGCGCTTACCAGCGCATTGTTGAGCCGAAAATCTTACCTGGCGTGATTTGTACAACGATTTGGTATAACCCTGGATTCCCGCTTTCGCGGGAATGACAGAATAGCTCCGCGAGAATGATAGCCTTCGTGCCCCCGTGAACGGTTACCTTAACCGCTATATTATACGCCATCTTTTCTTAATTGTCAATGAGTAATTGTCCAGCTACAGAACGTATCTTTTCAATAGTTTAGGGTAAACTGTTGCCTCAGAAACCAGGTTTCTTGAAGGAACCTGGTTTCTGCCCGCGCGCGTCCCCGAAATATTGAGAAGATACCGCAGAACCCCAGATGTATCGTATCTTTGGGCATGGTTCAAAAAGTGCCCATTTAGGGTAACAATGGTCGTCTGGTGATTGGTAGTCTGGTAGTCTGGTGCTCTGGTAAATATCAGGCTACCATTCACCAGACGACCAGGCACCAATCTACAGAGTGTTACCCTGAACCCATGCCTATTTTTGTAACAAACGCCGGCAGGAATGATTTTTTAGGTTGACCGCTGCCCCAAATTATGATATAATGGTATCCTCTTCAAATTTAATGGGTGTCTGTTGTAAGTTGTAAGTTGTAAGTTGTAAGTTGTAGGTTGTAGGTTGTAGGTTGTAGGTTGTAGGTTGTAGGTTGTAGGTTGTAGGTTCGCTGGTGACGGTTAACTTACAACTTACAACCTACAACCAGATATACCAATAGATTTGAAGAGGATACATATAATGGCTATTGTTCTGAAATAAAAAGATGCCGAGGTAGCTCAGTCGGTAGAGCAGCGGACTGAAAATCCGCGTGTCCGCGGTTCGATTCCGCGCCTCGGCACCAGCCCACGTAGCTCAGTCGGTAGAGCACGACATTCGTAATGTTGAGGTCGCAGGTTCGACTCCTGTCGTGGGCTCCAGGAAAATATGCTTGCCGTCGATTACAAAAAACGAGTCATACGTGCCAGCGCAGTGCTTTTTATCTTCTATTTGCTCCTCCTTCTTCGGCTTTATCATCTCCAGATTTCACAAAAGAAATTCGATCCTGAAAAGTCTAAATATCTCTTTAGCACTGAGATAAACTTACAGCGTAATTTGAATGATGGCAACGTTTCTGAAGATTTACGACAGGTATTTAAAGACAATGGATATCTGCTCTTGCCAGGCGCTGCTGTTAAAGTTAAAGAAGAGAATAAGAAGTGGATAATAACCGATAAAAAAAACGTACGGGAGTACACTGTTATAAAGGAAGAAAGTGCGCTAAAGATTTACGAGTTTAAAGACCAACATAAGAAATGGATAAAGGTAACCCGCCCCAGGGGCAATATATACGACCGTCACGGAGAAAAATTCGCTGTTACTATTGAAGCAAAATCCCTCTATCTTAAAGAACCGAGCAAGCTTTCTTTATCCAAGAAGTACCAATTAGGGCGTTGGCTGTCTCCTATTCTGGATAAAACGCCTGCCCAAATTGAAGATATTTTAAATAAAAATACCCCCCATGTCCCGCTCGCCCGAAAGATAGACCCAATCAAGGTCGCAGCTATCGAAGCAGAAGCGCTCAAGGCAGCCATTGACAAGTCAGAAGCTGTCAGGTCAGAAGCGATCAAGATAGAAACTATCAAGTCAGAAGCTGAAAAGGCAGAAGCCGTTAAGACATTAGCTGACAAGGCGATGGAATCGTGGCAACTCTACTTTGGAAAGGAGTATAAAAGGTTTTATCCTAAGCGGGAATTGGCCTCTCACGTAGTAGGGTTTGTTGATCTGGATAATAAGGGACAGGAAGGGATCGAAGGTTGCTTTGATTCCGTGCTGGCCGGGCCTTGTGAAAACATTAATGTAGATAAAGATGGTCGGGGGACCTCTATTCTTATTGACGGTGAACAGGGTCTTCCTCCACCCCAGGGATATAATCTTGTTCTTACCATAGATGAAATAATTCAATATGCAGCCGAAATAGATATCTCTGCTGCTTGCCGGCAGCATGAGGCTCCAAGAGGGACGATAATTGTTATGAAGCCCAAGACCGGTGAAATATTGGCTATGGCTGTCTATCCCCTTTTTAATCCCAATAGTTACAGTGAATATAATTCTCAACAAAGAAGAAATATCACTATAACCGACCCCTTTGAACCCGGGTCAACCTTTAAAACCATAACGACTGCCGCGGTTCTAGGCAAAAAGGTTGTTGATGAAAAAGAAGGTTTTTACTGTCCAGGATATATAGAAATAGCAGGTCGTAGGATTGCTTGTCATCACAAACATGAGAACTTGACTTTCAGGGAGGCCATAGAAGAATCTTGCAATGTGGCTGTGATCACGGCTGCCCTCAGATTAACCCCTGAAGAATTCTACACCACAGCCCGCGACTTTGGTTTTTGCACCAAAACCGGCATCCAGCTTCCGGCTGAAAGCAGCGGACGTCTCATCAAACCCCGAAGATGGTCAAAGACATCCCTGCCCACACTGGCCATCGGTCAGGGGATGGTTTCAACTACCCCCCTTCAATTAATTACGGCTATTAGTGTCCTGGCTAACGGCGGCAAATTGATGAAGCCCCTTCTGGTCAAGAAAGTGATTGATTTCAAAGGAGAAGTAGTTAAAGAATACCAGCCGGAAGTCGTCCGCCAGGTTATTTCTCCATCTTTAGCCTTTCGAGTTACTGATATACTTAAGGGTGTCGTAGAACGGGGTACGGGCAAAGGAGCAACTATTGAGGGGTACTCAGTGGCCGGGAAAACAGGTACTGCCCAGAAAGTAGACCCCGAGACAGGAAGATACAGTAAAGATAAATTCGTCGCTTCCTTTATTGGCTACCTGCCGGCTGATGATCCCCGAATAATTATGCTGGTTGTCATTGATGAGCCCAAGGGTGTTTCTTGGGGCAGCAAGGTCGCCGCCCCGGTCTTTAAGCGACTGGCATACAGAATATTACCTCACATAGGACTTTTTGGTCAACAAGTACCTTCTACGGAATCTTCTTCCATAGACATCTCTGAATCTTCTTCCATAGATATCCCTATTTATCCCAGGTGCCTGCCGCTAAGGGAAGATGGGCTACCTATTATGGTGGACCTGACAGGATTAACTATGCGAGAGGTATGGCGGCTATGTTTGCCTTATAAACTGGAAATGGAACTCAATGGTAGTGGGGTGGCAGATAGCCAACTTCCATTACCGGATACTCCCCTCTATCCCGGGACAGTGGTTAGAGTTTCTTTCAAGTCGCCACTTTTAGTTATACCCAACGAGGGCATAATCTGTGATAGTTATCCCATTGAGCCATACCCGAATTAAACTTGGGCATCGTTTCATTTAGCCTGAAAATCGTTGGAGATCGGTTTACACTTTTGGGGAGTTTAGGCTTTAGCCTTTCAGAAATAAAATCCTAAAGGATTAACTCCAGGGGAGTTATGCAACCTAATTTAAACTCGGACAAGCAACTCCGCTTCAAAAGTGTAAAGCTGCTATTGGGACGATTTGAAACGATGCCTAAACTTGACAGACCACGGCGCTATACTCAGCACGGTCATAAATAGTGATTTTGAACAGGTTGTAGGTTGTAAGTTGTAGGTAGTAGGCGTAACCTACAGCTTACAACTTACAACACAGATTGCCCCAAGTTATTGAGAAGGTACAAAATCGCAGATTATGCCCGCGTTGAGTATACATTTGAAGCCTAAGACTCGAAACCTGAAACTTGAAACTCGAAACGGAGAAAAACCATGCTTTTTCATCTTAGAAACAAGTTAAGGACATACTTTATTACCGGCCTGTTAACCATCATTCCGGTCGCTGTTACGGTTTATGTCATCAATCTGATTATCAGACTCTTGAACAGTGTCCTCTCTCTACCTTTTTCGCATCTCTTAGAATATAACATCCCGGGGATCAAACTGGTCGTCTTTTTAGCCGGAGTAGGCATGGCTATCGTAGTCATTATTGCCATAGGACTTTTTACGACTAATATCCTTGGCCAAAAATTGATTCGCTCGATTGAAGAACTTTTAGCCAGGGTGCCTTTAGTAAATAGTATCTACTCCACAGTCAAACAACTCCTTACCATTATCCGGCAAAATAAGGCCTCCTTTTCCCAGGTGGTTTTGGTTGAATATCCCAGGGATGGAATATACTCAATCGCCTTCGTTACCTCTGAGTCTAATTCGTTTATCAACCGGGCGATCGGGAGGAAGGAATTAGTTACTGTCTATATTCCAACCACCCCTAATCCTACCTCAGGGATGCTGATTATTTACCCTAAAGATGAGATCATACCCCTGGAAATTACCCCGGAAGAGGCTTCAACCTTAATTATCTCTGGCGGGATAGTGACGCCGAAGGACAGACATCAGAAGACAAAGGAGAAACATCCTGATGGTAGATAAGGATTGGACAGCAAAAGAGGCCGCTTCAAATGACAGCTTTCTGTCGGAAATGGAATCCGCAGGCAAGGAGTTCCCGGATTACGACTCAGAGGAATTTTTAGATTGGCTCCACCATGGAATGGAAGACCCCTTTTTCAGAGAAAAGGCTGAACGCTGGCTGCTTTCACAATCCGACCGGAATAGCATGTCAGAAGATATTATGGAAGAGATGGAAATAAACTCACTTAACCTTCTGGAACAAGAAGACTTTGGCTTCCTCTATTTTAAACCGGAAGATATCAGGGTGGAAACAGATGAGGCCATAAGGCGTATTTCCAAAATTCTGGCCGAAGCAGGCCCTGATGTAGAGCTAAGAGAAATAAAAGATGTAATGGGCGTTATTCTATCTGATATTGCGGCCAAGCGAGTAGCCATAGTAGTTACTCCTGAAAGAAAACAAGGAATAGAAAGAGACCTTCGTGGTTTTAGAACCAAAACTACTAACCGGAAAACTATCCGGATGATAGATGAGATTCTCAGAGAACTGCAAGATTTACCGGTAAATAAAAATCCTTTCTTAAAGGCCTTGCTTATTGCCAGCTTAGAGTCCAGAACCAAGACATTGGCTAAGGTCGGCGGGTATATCTTTCTGGAGGCCCTCTGGGATATGGGTGATTAGATAGTAGGTAGCTTAGGTATAGCTCTTAAGATAAATATTTTGGGGTAAGCGAATTCAAGATAGGCTATACTCAACGCGGGCATAATCTGCGATTTTGTACCTTCTCAATAACTTGGGG
>JASEGY010000274.1 GCA_030019105.1 bacterium
GCCTTTGCGAGAGACAATTGCACAGATCAAATTTTGATGCGATTGCCCTGGGTCATTGTTCGGAAAAGCTTGACCAAAAGCAAGAATTATGATATAATACCTTTCCAGATTGCCATGATTTCAGGGATGGCATATAGTCTAAGATTAACGCTTAGACCATTTTAGAATATGAGGAGGGAACAAAAAATGGTAAGAGTAAGAAGGAGTATGTGGGGATTGGTCTTTTGGGCCGTTATGCTTATTGGGTTGGCTATGCCGGGGTTGTCCTGGGGAGTGGATACAGGGGTTATCGTGTATCAGCGCCACGATGGTACTGATTGGGAGATATATACCATGAATCCGGACGGGTCTAATACGAAACCACTGACTAACAATACAGTCGATGATGTGGACCCCAGCTTCTCGCCTGATGGGGAACAAATCGTCTGGTCCAGGTATGACGGCAGTGACTATGAGATATGGGTCATGGAAGCTGACGGTTCTAACCCACAGCCGCTAAGTAACAACTCCGCGCATGATAGAGAGCCTTGTTACTCACCGGACAAGACCAGTATCATCTTTGCCTCCAAGCTGGATGGAGATTACGACATATTCATCATGGATGCTAATGGGGCCAATACCCAGCCCTTGACCGCTAATTCAGTTGATGATCGCTATCCGGCCTTTTCTCCGGATGGAGATACAATCGCTTATGCCTCTACCGATGGGGACTGGGAAATCTGGACTATGGATGTTAATGATACTACCAATGCCCAAAAACTGACCAACAACGGAAATAAGGATATCTCACCTCGCTACTCATACAATGGAAATAAAATAGTCTTTGTCTCGGATCGAAGCGGCTCTTCTGAGGAGATTTGGTCTATGAATGCTGATGGAAGCTCGCTTGCCCGGTTGACTTCTGCAGCCAGTCTCAAAGGGTCTCCTTCCTATTCACCCGAGGGGAATTATATTGTCTTTATTTCTTTACCACCGCCTACACATGCAATAGGTAGTATTTATACTATACCGGACACCTGTTCTCTCTGTAGCTCTACTTCATGGACACTTATTGGGAACGCAGCTACAGAGGAACTATATCCTTACTGGGGGCCGGTAAAGAGCAGACCTAAGCCGCCGTCCAATTTAGTCCTGAGTAATGTTACGGCCACGACTATTGATCTGGCCTGGCAGGATAATTCTGTCAACGAAGATGAGTTCAGGATATATCGGGGCAACAGCGCTGATACCTCCACCTTTAGTCAGGTAGCAACCAATAATACCAATGATACCACCTATACCGATACCGGTCTGACCGCTAAAACTCGTTATTACTATTATATTTCCGGCTACAATGAATTAGGCAAATCAGCCGGGTCCAATACGGCCGATACTACCACCCTGGATACTCAACCTGCTTTTCCTACTAATTTGAGCGCCACACCCGTGAATTGTTCCGATACTATGGTCAATCTGACCTGGAAAGACAACTCCGGTGATACCTGGGGACAGGAAACCGGGTTTGTTATTCAGCGGGACACGGAAGCTGCCTTTACTGCCCCGCCGGATAAAGTAGATACTGTAGGGACCAATGTTACCAGCTATACTGATACCGGCCTGACCAGAAATACCACCTATTACTACCGGATTCGATCCTTTAGCACCACCTTTGGCTCCCGTGGGTGGGCACCTGACACTGCTACGGTCATTACCTGTGACACGGCCCCCAATCCCCCGCTAAGTTTAGTGATAACCGATACTGCTCCTACCCGGGTAGATCTGGAATGGGATACTCCCTCTACTAACGCCGCAGGCTTTCAGATTCAGCGAAGTGCACCTGATACCGGTTCATGGGCTACTGTAGGAACTACTACCGGTGACACCTCTTTCAGTGATACCACCGCTAATCCCAATACTCACTATTACTATCGGGTAAGGGCCTTTAACTCTAATGGAGCTAATGCGGCTTGCACTTGTGATAGGCTTTTCTATTCAGCCTGGTCCAACGAGGTTGATACCACTACTCCGGACACTGCCCCCCTGGCCCCCAGTGGTCTTACGGCAGTCATTAATTGTTCCGACAGCGTGATCCTGACCTGGGTGGATAATTCTAATGGAAGTTGGGGGAATGAGAATGGCTTTGTTATTGAACGAAGCAAAAATGATTCTTCCTCTGCTTCCTTTAACTATTTGGATACGGCATCTGCCAATGTTACCACTTACAAGGACAGTAATATAGACTCTAATACCACTTACTATTATCGGGTCAAGGCCTCCAATACCAGCGGCACTTCTTCTGCTTCTAACATTGCTTCTGCCCAGTCGCCGCCTGCTCCTCCCGGCCTGACAGCCACTGTGCAATCCAGTACCAGCGTTAAGCTTGATTGGAGCGCTCCCGGCTCTAACGCCACCAGATTCTGTATTGAAAGAAGTGTTGATCCTAACCCATCTACTTTCGCTCCAATAAAATGTGTTGACACTCCAACCATTACTCATCAGGATACTGTAGTCGCCAACAATTACTATTATTATCGGGTCAAGGCTGAGAATAACAGTTGTTCCTCTGATTACTCTGACACGGCCGGGGCCAACACCAATGTCTCCCGATTGAGAGTCAATGCCTATGATCAGGTAAGGCAGGGCATCACATTGAATGCCACCGTAGATATAGATTGGGCCAGGGATCTGCAAACCATTGAATTTGATCTCACCTTTGACACTAATGTGGTTTCGACTCCCGCGGTAAATCAGGGGACTTTGCTTGTTACTGCCGGGGTAGGAGTCGCTCCTCCTACTATTACTTCTCTTCTTAACGGAATCAGGGCACGCATCAACTTAGGCCAGGGGTATAATGTCAATTCATGGACGTCTATTGTTAAACTTGCCTTTCCGGTAATAGGAAACGAGGGGGCTACCACTGCACTGACGTTAAGCGGCTACAATCTTGCTAATGCTCAAGCCAGAATTATTCCTGTGATCGGTGTAGCAAATGCCACGGTAAAAGTTGTTAAAGTCTATCCTGGATACTGTTGTCCCAAAGTTGATGATTGCACCTCTACCTCTAATAGCGTGTGTACTAATTTCTCCGATAGCAATCCTTGTGGCCTGGATATAGTTTGTCTTGAAAGGATTCTGGCTTTCTTGAGCGAGGAATATCCTATTGCCTATCTGGATATAGACGATACTCCAAGTGGTGATGGGTATGTACGTATAACTGATCTGATTGCTATGGAATATCTCTGGGCATGTTTGACCCCACCCTCCTGGTCCGCCCCACCCGCTCCAGCAAAGCTTCCTCTTTCCAGCCAGGTAGCCAATTTAGTCCTGGAGCGATCTTCTGACCAACTTACTTTGAAGGTGAATAATGTAGAAGATTTTCATGCCTTACAGCTTGACCTTGGTTATGTTCCCCCTCTCCGAATAAAGGAGATCCTCCCTGGAGATTTAACTGAAGGGGCCATTATCACAACCAACATAGAAAACTGGAGCGGACATACCTATGTGGTTCTCAGGATGCCTGATCTGAAGGGAGTCTCTGGTTCAGGAACTCTATTAGTCATGCCTTACGAGGGTTCAGGGGAGACAATAGTTAACAATCTGGTCATGGGAAACACCCAGGTCAGGGAGATAAAGTTCAACTTAGATTCGGTTCTGACTACTACGGTCAAGCCGACCCGATTTTCTTTGGGGCAAAATTATCCCAACCCCTTAAATCCGGAGACCTGGATTCCCTTTGAATTGCCTCAGGATGCTAAGGTAGTAATCAGCATCTACAACCTTTCCGGTCAGGTGGTTCGAACCTTGAGTCCTGGTCTAATGAAGGCCGGCAGCTATATGGACAAGAAGAGCGCTGTCTCCTGGGATGGCAAAGACAATAATGGCCGTGAAGTGGCCAGCGGGGTTTATCTTTACCAGCTTGAGGCCGGGAATTTTAAATCGACCCGGAAGATGATACTGGTGAAATAAAGTTCAGAGCGGCGTTGTGCGCCGCTGACCGGGCTGCGGATATCCGCAGCCCGGTAGGTGCGTGTAAAAGGGGAGGTGTGGATATGGCCATAACTTTTGATAAAAAACAAATTGTAAGCACTACAGAGCTTATTAGTTCTTTTGGGGAATATTTAGAGAGGGACCTATATGACCATGATATTTTTATATTTAACCGTAATACCCCCGAAGCTGTATTGGTCACGTATGAACGTTACGAGCAGATGAAAAACCAATTGGAGGAATTAAGAGACTTGCTGGAACACGTGGCTATTTACGGTATAGTTGAGCAGAGAAAAACCAGCCTGGAGAAAAAAATCTCCCTGGAAGAATTAAAGAAAGAATATGGACTATGATTTAAAATGGAAACGCGAAGCTGAACAAGATTTTGATCGCCTTGATACTGCTGTCCAGAAACAAGCCCTGATTCAATTTGAAAAGTTAATCAAATCTCCTGAATTAGGGTTGCCTTTAGGGAAAAAAGCGGGATTAGACCTTACGGGGTACAGAAAACTTTATTTTTTTCAGAAGAAGTATAGAATTGTCTATAAACTTAATGAGAAGAATAAAAAAGTAGTCATCTTTGCAATTGGAAAACGAGAAGATATGAAAGTATACCGGGAAGTTATAAAAAGATTAGAGAGGTAGATTTCGACCTGTGCAAACAGAATTTGCCACAGAGGCACAGAGACACAGAGGAAAACTTTAGCTGTCTCAATAGGTTAACGCAGAGGTCGCAGAGGAGACGCAAAGGACGCAGAGGAAATAAAAAATTTTCAATCTCTGCGAACTCTGCGTAATCTCTGCGTTCTCTGCGTTAAAAAAAGTCGTTTGCACAGGCCGGTAGATTTTGATGGTCACTCAAGAACAGATAAATGAAATCATAAGAAGAATTATAGAAAACTACCACCCTGAAAAAATAGTTCTCTTTGGTTCTTATGCTTATGGAAACCCTACAGAAAGTAGTGATTTAGACCTATTGATAGTTAAAGATAGTAAGCTCCAAAGATATAAGAGGGGTAGAGAAGTCCGGAAGTATCTGCGTAGCTTAAAGGTCGCTATTGACTTAATTGTTTATACGAAAGATGAAATTCAAAAATGGCGCGATGTTAAACCAGCTTTCATAACAACGATTATGGAAAAGGGAAGAGTTTTGTATACTATTACCCCGCAACATTTGCGTTGTCCGCGAGAATGTTACGATTGCGA
>JASEGY010000275.1 GCA_030019105.1 bacterium
TGAGTTATTGAGAAGATACAAAATCGCAGATTATGCCCGCGTTGAGTATAAATACAATCAGGTCTCCTACTTTGTCGGCATTTGGGAAAGCGGCTCGTAATTCGTTAAGGCTACTGAAGCTATTTAGTTCCATAGCCTTGAACCAACGGGAAAGCGGGCCTTTGCTATCGGGGTGTTGTTCCCAAAATCTGCGTAATACCTTTCGGCTAATTACATGCATAGCTAAGATGCCATCTCAACTGAAATTATTACAGGACAAAAGACGCCCTAAACCTTACGCCCTCAAGGGCTACCATCAAGTGGTTCCCGCAACATCATTGCGGTTTTCAGATTTAGTGACGCCTTTATTATCCTGGCAGTACCCGAATGACTCAGGCACTCCCCATTGACCAGGCAGTCCCAGTCCAAAAACTAACTGTTTTTAGTATCTATAGTTTTGCACTTTTCACCTGAAGTGATACATGTCGTTGCCAGAAATGCCCATTTCATGCGGTTCTATGGAAATTGAACCCCATTTCCCGCCGATCTCGCAGAGCCGCATGAAATAAGCGTTTACAAAAAAGTGCAAAAGTATAGTTAGTATAACAAGTGTTATAATTAATGTCAAGAGATTCTTAAACATTTTGCAAAAAATTAGGAGATAAAGATGTTCATTCCAAAGAAGATCATCGACAACAGCGAAATAACCCTGGCTAACTTTCTAAATGATGTCCTGACTGCCCAACCAGATGGCCGGTTTGATATCGCTACGGCCTTCTTCAATCTTGACGCTTACGTGATGGTTAAGGAGAACCTCAAAGGGCTGAAGAGATTTCGGCTCCTCCTGGGAAAGGCCCCGGAGATTAGAAGTGAGACTACCCTGGGAGATAATTATCAGGGAAGAGGTAGAGGGATACGATCTATCTGAAGAGAAAGAAAGCCAGGTGAAGGACTTCATCGAGTTTTTAAAGAGGGATGAGGTAGAGGTCAGGCTTTATGATGAAGGGTTCTTCCATGGAAAGGCTTACATCTTTGACAGCCTGGTAGTGATCGGGTCTTCAAACTTTACCCCTGCCGGGCTTACCCGGAACACCGAGCAGTCTGTCGGAGTGAAATAGAGAATCCCAATGTTCACGGCATCTTGTTGTAGTTGCAGAGCTTGCTCTGCCAAAACGTCGAGCAAGCTCAACCACTACAAAATTGCGCACAGATAGATTTTCTCTCCGACAGACTGCTAGAACCTACAACCTACAACTTACAACTTACAACACAGATTGCCCCAAGTTATTGAGAAGGTACAAAATCGCAGATTATGCCCGCGTTGAGTATAGTGTCTGGCAATGGTTTTGAGCAAATAGAAATCAGGTTTCTGTCTGCAAGCGTCCCCGAAAATCACCTTAAAAAGATATTGACAAAAGAGGACGATAGACGTATATTGTAAGCATAGGAGTTGCTTGCCATGCAGAAAGGCAAGATAAATATCACATTAAAGCCTTCCACTTTCAGTCTATCCACCTGAGTTACGAACGGACAAAACAAATGATAATAACTGATACCGCCATCAAACATCGTGTTACGGTTTACGCCTTAATTGTGATCATCCTCATTATCGGCACCTATTCTTACCTTACCCTGCCGCGGGAGGCAGCCCCGGATATTACCATCCCCTTTATTATTGTCAGCACTGATTATGAAGGGGTGGCGCCTTCAGACATAGAAGCCCTGGTTACTTGCTCTATTGAGAAAAAGCTCACCGGACTGGCTGATGTGGAAGAGATCCGTTCGGTCTCGGCTGAAGGCCATTCAACTATTACCATTGAGTTTACCCCTGACGTGGATATTGATGATGCCTTGCGCAAGGTAAAGGATAAGGTGGATGCGGCTAAAGGAGACCTGCCGTCCGGCGCAGACGACCCTTCGGTTATGGAGATAAATTTTTCGGAATTCCCGATCATGATGGTCAATATCTCAGGGGATCGCCACTTAATGGAGTTAAAGGCCATTGCCGAAAAATTGGAAGATCAAATCGAGACCATTCACGGTGTCCTGGATGTTCAGATAATCGGCGGCCTGGAGCGGGAAATCCGGGTTGAGTTCGATATGGATCGAGTTGCTTCCTATCGCATCCCGTTTAATGAGATCATTGCCTCAGTGCGACAGGGGAATGTCAACCTGCCAGGCGGAAGTGTGGAAATTGATGAAGCCAAATACACCCTCCGTATTCCGGCAGAATACAAGAACCCACTGGAAATCTATAATCTGATAGTCTATGTCCGGGATGGCCGGCCTGTTTATCTGCGGGATATAGCCACTGTGGTGGACGGCTTTAAAGAACAGGACAGTCTCTCCCGATTTAAAGGCAAGGAAAGCATTACTCTATCTATCCAGAAACGCTCAGGGGAGAACATTATCTTCATTGCTCAAACAGTAAAGGCAATCATTGCCGAAGCTGAAAAGCGGCTGCCAAAGGATGTGAAGATCACTATTACCCAGGATTACTCCAAAATGATTGACCGGATTGTTAAGGAATTAGAGAATAACATCCTGACCGGGCTTGTCCTGATTCTGGTCGTCATCTTTATCTTTATCGGTGGCCGAAGCGCTTTATTTATCGCCTCGGCTATTCCATTTTCAATGCTGATTGCTTTTGCCACCTTTTCAGCCCTGGGTATTACCCTGAATATGGTGGTGCTTTTCAGCTTGATCTTAGCCTTAGGCATGCTGGTTGATAACGGCATTGTCATTGTTGAAAACACCTACCGTCACCTGCAGGAAGGCAGCCCACGGATCGCCGCGGCTCAGATCGGAGCTGCTGAAGTTGCCTGGCCGGTGATTACCTCAACCCTGACTACCGTCTGTGCCTTTCTGCCATTATTATTCTGGCCCGGAATTATGGGGGAGTTTATGGGCTTTCTGCCCAGGACAGTCATCATAACCTTAGTGGCTTCCTTAGCCGTCGCCCTTATTATGAATCCTGTCTTCTGCGCCTCCTTTCTTTCGGCCAAAAAGAAGGGCAAAGAAAAGCACTTATTTATACATGGTTATGAGAGATTTTTGACCTTTATCCTGAGACATCGGGTTTTAACGGTGGCTGTATTCCTGATGCTGCTTATCGCCAGCATAGCCTCTTTTATCCACTGGGGCACCGGTATGGAGTTTTTTCCTGAAGTTGACCCGGAGCGGGCCTACATAAACATTGAAGCCCCGCAAGGGACGACGCTGGCGACCTCGCTCAAATTAGCCTTGCCCTGTGAACAAGACCTGAGCAAGTATTCTGATATTAAATACTTTATCTCAAATATCGGCTCAGGAGGTGGCGGCGGCGGCCATGACTTTAGCGGCGGCGGGCCTGGCATGAGTAGTAAAAGCCAGATAGCGGTCGAGTTTGTAGATTTTGAGGATCGGCGCATTCCCTCACCGTTACTGATTGATAAGATTCGCAAAAAGACGGAAAATGTGGTTGGGGCTGATGTACTTATCAAGGAAGAGGGTTTTGGGCCGCCTTCCGGGGCGCCGGTTAATATCGAAATCTCAGGTGAAGATTTTGAAACCTTAGGGCTGTTGGCTAAGGAAGTGAGGGAAAAAATAAAGAATATAAAGGGGTTGATCAACTTAGACGACGATTATGTCCAGGGCAAGCCTGAACTCAGGATGGAGATAGATAAGGAAAAGGCATCGCTTCTTGGGCTTTCACCCGCGTTAGTAGCTAATACGGTTAAGAGCGCTATGGCCGGCATCAAGGTTGGCGAATATCGGGCGGGTGAAGATGAATACGACATCATTGCCCGGCTGCCGGAACAAAAGAGGAAAAGCATTGAAAGCATCGAAGCCTTAAGCATTTCCGACTATTTTGGACGGCCTGTCCCTTTAACTACGGTGGCCCGGGTAGAATTTGGCAGCGGACTGGGTGTCATCCGAAGAATAGATCAAAAGCGGGCTGTGACGGTTTCAGCCGATGTCTTTGGCCGGCTGCCCAACGATGTTTTAGATGAAGTGCGTGGCCGGCTGGCTGACCTGGATCTACCGGATGGATATAAAATCTCCTTTACCGGGCAAAATAAAGAGCAGGAGGAGGCACGAGGATTTATAGGTAAGGCCTTCTGTATAGCCATCTTTTTGATTAGCTTAGTACTTATCACTCAGTTCAACTCCATCACCCGGCCGTTTATTATTATGACTTCGGTCATACTCTCGTTAATGGGCGTATTTTTAGGTTTACTTATCACCCGCCAGCCCTTTGGGATAATTATGACCGGCGTAGGTGTCATCAGCTTAGCCGGGGTGGTGGTCAACAATGCCATTGTGCTGATTGCCTATATCGAGCAGTTGAAGGAAACCGGCATGGATACCTTAACCGCCTTAGTCAAAGCCGGCGTGACACGTTTTCGGCCGGTAATGCTCACGGCTGTCACGACTATCCTCGGCCTGTTACCGATGGCTACTAAAGTGAGTTTTGATTTTCACCAGATGAGATTTGTGGTTGGAGGCGAAAGCAGCCAATTCTGGAACCCGATGGCCGTCGCGGTTATCTTCGGCCTTTCCGTAGCTACCTTCCTTACCTTAGGCGTTGTCCCGGTTCTCTATTCCTTGTTTGACCGCACGGCAAAAAGTAGTCAGTAGAAACCAGGTTTCTTGAAGAAACCTGGTTTCGGCGTTATTCATCGCCCGTCTTTTGCTGCTTTCCTCAACCGTGAACCGTGAACGCTTACGTGAAATTAAGCACTTTCCTGCACCACCGTCCCCTATTTTTCCCTTGCCAATCTCTGCCTTCTGTGGTATAGTGGTATAATAAATTAAGAAATAAGGAGGAAGTTATGCATGCAGTTTTAACGCCTGAGATTAGATATGAGATTAGAGAATTAATAGATGAACGTATACGAGAAAAGCATGTGACAAAGGAGGATTTTACCGAACTTAAGGATATTGTTAAAGAATTAGCTGAGGGCCAGAAGGAGACTCAGAAAGAGATTAAAGAATTGGCCAGGGAGCAGAAGCGGACAGAAGCAAGAATGGGGGAATTAGTCGAAGCGCAGAAAGAATTGGCCAGGGAGCAGAAGCGGACAGAAGCAACAATGGGGGAATTAGTCGAAGCGCAGAAAGAATTGGCTGGGGAGCAGAAGCGGACAGAAGCAAGAATGGGGGAATTAGTCGAAGCGCAGAAAGA
>JASEGY010000276.1 GCA_030019105.1 bacterium
CACCTGGAAGTTATTCTGTTACCCTAAAGGTTAGCGGGGCTTGTGAGAGTGATTCAGCGACTAAAGCGGCTTATATCCGGGTTACCTCTCCCGCAGTAATAACTAATTTTACGGCCAGCAATACGAGCGGATGCGCTCCTCTTGCGGTCAGTTTCAGCGACTCGTCCACCGGCGATGTCCTCTCCTGGTGGTGGGATTTCGGAGACGGGGACACCAGCGCCGTCAAGAATCCGGCGCATACCTACACCGACTCCGGAATTTACACGGTCTCCCTGACCGTTTCGGACACCTGCGGTTCTGACACAAAGACCGAGGCAGCTTACATTGCGGTCAATACCCCTCCAACAGTCATTGCGAGCGCTGATAATAATACTATCTGCTCCGGAACCTGCACCATCTTACATGGCTATGCCTCAGGTGACAGTCCATCATATACCTTCGCCTGGACTTCGTCCGCAGGTGATAATATTGCTAATGACTCTAATCCCACTGTCTGCCCGACTGCAACTTGCACTTACACCCTGACCGTGACCGATAACAATGGCTGTACTGACGATGATCAAGTGGTAATTACAGTTAATGTGGTTATTGCCGATGCCGGGGCTAATGTCAGCGTCTGCTCCGGAGACTGCACTGTCTTAAATGGCTCAGCCACGGGTGGCGCTTCACCGTATACTTATTTCTGGAGTCCGCCCACCGGTCTTGATCATCCTGATAGTCCCACTTCCAATATCTGTCCGACAACCACAACTGCCTACACCCTGACCGTAACCGATAACAATGGCTGCACTAATCAGGATCAGGTAGTCGTAACAGTTTATCCTGACTTTGATGGGGATGGTGTCAGTGACATGTGCGATAATTGTCCAACCATTCCAAACCCTGGTCAGATTGATAGTGATGGAGATGGTGTCGGTGACATGTGCGATAATTGTCCAACCATTCCAAACCCTGGTCAGAGTGACCTTGACTGGGATGGCATCGGTGACGTTTGCGATAATTGTCCATCAATTTGGAACCCCGGTCAACAGGACACAGATGGAGACGATGTTGGTGATGCTTGCGAGTGCGTTCCTCCTGACAGTGACGGGGACGGTTTTGGTGATGTTTGCGATAATTGTCGATATGTTTCAAACCCTGGGCAGGGTGATATAGACGGGGATGGTGTTGGTGACGATTGCGATAATTGTCCAACCATTCCAAACCCTCGTCAGAGTGACCTTGACTATGACGGTGTCGGTGATGCTTGCGATAATTGTCCTAACACGTGGAATCCGGGCCAGGAAGATTCGGATAATGACGGAATAGGTGATGCCTGTCCCCCACCTGCCACAGGGATATGGTCGTGCAATCCTGGCGGGGCTGAACAGAATTTCTTTCTCCCGCCATATCCTGTATTTGTTGCAGGTAGAGGCCTTGTCGACCCCGATGGAGGTAAGGCACGAATCTATGTTGTTTACGCCAAAGCTTTGTGGATGGGAACCACGTGGACGGATGGGGATGTTTTAGTTGATAGATCATCTAATGCTTTTGAAACTGTCAGGTTACCTTCTAATCTTCCACCAACACAGATATGGCCGGCGCGTTTAAATCCCCTTTGGCACCATATGTATGATATTATCATTGATACCAATGAAAATGGACAGTGGGACTCAAGCGTTGATTACCTGGATCATCCCACTGATGTTGGCGCATTCATAGACCCGCTTTTCTCATCGGATGCCGCAGGCAATATTAAGAATGCATTTATGCCGGGTGAGGATGTCTATGTGTTCGGGCAATCTCTCTTATACCCCAAGACAGAGTATAACTTATATATTGTTCCGAATAAAACTGACTGGCTTACTTCACAACAAGGATATGATTTAGCTGCCAATGAACAATCAGGTGGAATAAAAACGATAACGACAAACATTAGCGGTGATTTTCCACCAATCTTGATATGGTCTTCGGCAGCGCTGCTGGGAGATTATGATATTGTGGGAACAAGAACCTCTGATGATGACGGGGCTTATGATACTGCTACCGACACGGTTGATGACTGGGCCACTGTTGGTTTCAGCGTGCTTCCACCTCTAATAGCCAATGCGGGAAGTGATCCGAGTATCTGTTCCGGAAGCTACGCCATCTTAAGCGGCTCGGCTACAGGTGGCAACGGCACCTATACCTACTCCTGGAGTCCAGCCACTGGCCTTAGTAATGCCGGCGCCCAAAATCCCATGGCCTGTCCGGATATAACCACTACCTACATCCTGAAAGTGACCGATAAGAATGGCTGGACTGATGATGACCAGGTGGTAGTTACAGTTAATACGGTTATTGCCAATGCCGGGGCTGATGTTAGTGTCTGCTTCGGAAGCGGCACGACCTTAACCGGCTCGGCCTCGGGTGGGACTTCACTTTACAGTTACTCCTGGAGTCCGGCCACCGGTCTTGATTATACCGACAGTCCAAATCCCAATGCCTGTCCTGATACGACTGCTATTTACACCTTGACCGTAACAGATAATAATGGATGTACTTCCCAGGATCAGGTGGTGGTAACAGTTAATCCTTGCCTGTTGGACATCCGGATAAATGAAGTTGCCTTCAAGGAGACCAACGATTGGATCGAATTTTATATCGGAGGAACATCCCCGGGTGAATTGAGAGTCTACAAAGGAACAACCCTGGTTAAGGAATTCCCGGACATCCATGCCGTCGCGGGCGACTATGCGGTCTTACATTTTACGGGTGTCACTCCGCCGCCTAATGACGAGAATGACACCACTGGCAAGGGAACCAATGGTTATTGGGACATCTATACCAGTAATTCAGGGCTGACAAATACGGATGATATAGTCAGACTCCAGAAGCCGGGGACATCCTCTGTTTCGCCTACTAATACCCTTGATGCGGTTATCTGGTCGAATAACGACGGCAGCTTTACCGGGAGCAAGACAATAGCCAACGCCCTGGTAGCGGCCGGGCTCTGGGATGCCGGATTCGATTTTGATGCGGGAGATTCCGGGGCGCTTATTGATAGCGATGATGTAACCCCTGGCACCTCCATCGGGCGAGATATATCATCAACAGATAACAACTCGAGGGCAGATTGGTCCATTGTGAGCCAAACAGAGGGTAAAGCTAACTGTCCTTCTTCTCCTACAGCCGATTTTACCAGCACTTCCACCTCAGGCTGTGCACCCCTGACGGTTGACTTCAGCGACTCATCTACGAGGGATGTCCTCTCCTGGTGGTGGAATTTCGGGGATGGAACGACCAGCAGCGACTCGAATCCGTCGCATACTTACACCGACTCCGGCACCTACACTGTCTCCCTGACCGTTTCAGCCACCTGCGGTTCTGACTCTGAGACCAAAACAGGGTACATCACGGTCGGACTCTTGTTCCAGCCATCCAAGAAAGTGGAGACTTACAATTATCCCAACCCCTTCAATCCGGTTGATGATAAAAAAGTCACGGCCCCGGATGGGACATTCACTACTGACGGCACCATCATCAAATACACCCTGCCGGAGGATGTAGATGATGAGGTAATTGCCCGCATCTACACTATTGCCGGTGAATTAGTCAGGGAATTCGAGTTTAGCTCGAGTAAAGACCGAAGCGCGGGTGAGCACTACATTGACTGGAACGGCAAAAACGACCGCGGCCAGATGGTATCTATCGGTGTGTATATTTATTGCATCGAGGCCGGACAGTATACTGCCACCCGAAAGATGGCGATTATAAAATGAGCCGGGGAGCCGAGGGGCAGGGGGGCAGGGGGGCGGAGGGGCAGCGGAGGGGCAGGGGAGCGGAGGGACAGAGAGGGGCGGAGGGGCAGGGAAGTAAGGGATCAAGGTAGATTTCCTCCTTGTTCCCCTACACCTCTGCTCCTCTGCACCCCTGATCCTCTGCACCCCTGCTCCTCTGTACCCCTGCACCCCTGCACCCCTGCTCCCCTGCTCCCCTACCCCTGAAAAGGAGGAGCATAATGGCATTATCAAGAATTATTCACGGAATGGAAAATGTTGTTGGCTATAAAACAGAATTAAAGTCCTTCTTGAAGCCGATCATTTGTATTGTGGGGCTTACCAAAAGATGTAACCTGAAATGCAAGATGTGCGATGTCTGGAAGGTATCTTCTCAATAAATCGGGGTAAAGTTACGTAGGGTGGGTGAAACGAAGTGTAACCCACCATAGTTACAGGTGGGCTACGCTTTGCTTTACCCACCCTACCAATCTATTGTCTCCCGAAATATTGAGAAGATACTACGTCCCCCATATTTCACATTGACGAAACATATCATTCTATAGCTCTTAAGATAAATATTTTGGGGTAAGCGAATTCAAGATAGGCTATGTAGCTTTCGGAGTTAATCCTTTAGGATTTCATTAGTTATGAAAGGCTAAAGCCTGAACTCCAAAGGATAGCCAACCCCAAAATCTTTTTCTTAACCACTATATAGTATTCTTGGAAAAGAAAGGCGCTATTATGAAACAAATCAATCCCCTTGATCGAAGTCTCAAAGTGCTGGCCCGGATGGCCCGGAAAAGCTTCATAAAACTCATTATGCCGGATATTAAAGGAGTAACCTTCTTAGGACAAAAGAGCCCTTATCTGGATATACCTGAACAGCGGTTAGATGAGGTTTATCATTTAGTTATAGACGATCAGGAGGCGTTGGTTAATTTAGAGTTTCAGACGACCCCCAGTTATAAAGTAACACGTCGCACCTTTGTCCAGAATGCTTTGCTTACTGAAGCGGAGGGATTACCGGTAATATCGGTAATGATTTATTTAGAGCGAGGAGGGTATCGACACTTTCCGGATTGTTACCAGGTAAGTGTGGGAGAACTGGAAAATCGGTTTACATTTCAGACTATACGATTATGGGAACATCGAAAGCGGATAGAAGAAGGTGAGCTTTTAGAATTAGCTCCTTTACTGGTTTTGATAAAGGATAAACCTGGTGAAGAGACCTTGCAAAAAGAGAAAGAGCTGATAAATCGAATAGAGGATCAGAAAGAGCGGTTAGACTTGTTGTCAGTAGCAGTAACGGTAGCACATAGGCGATTTAACAAAGAATTCTTGTAACTACTCAGCCTCTATATAGTAGTCTTAACTGTTAAAACCACAACATATTG
>JASEGY010000277.1 GCA_030019105.1 bacterium
CAGTTAGACTTGCAACCTTACCTTCCCGAAAGCTTCAAGCTTTCGGGAAGGTGCGTTATTTGCCCAAACGATGGACAAGGCCACCTTCCCGAAGGCTTAAAGCTTTCGGGAAGGTGGGAATGTCACCCTGTAACTACTCAGGTTCACAGTTACGGGGTTCACGGTTCAAGGTTAGAGAGTGATGAAGATAAACGGTTTAAAGATATCGAGGCTTGGTAAACCGTCACTCGTGGATTCATCAACTATCTCAAGGAATACGAAGAGCGCAAGGCGACCAACCGTGAACCTTGAACCTTGAACCTGACAACCTGAGTAGTTACGTCACCCTAATTTGAATCATGCCTGCTTTTGGTAATTCTCGTAAGCCTTAACAATCCTCTGCACCAGGGAATGCCGCACTACATCGGCCTCAGTAAAGTAGATAAAAGATATGCCCTTGATGCCTTTTAAGATATCCTGAATCTGCACCAGGCCGGAGGTGTATTCGCCAGGCAAATCAATCTGGGTAATATCTCCGGTAATAACTGCCTTGGAGTCAAACCCGAGGCGGGTTAAGAACATCTTTATCTGTTCAGGGGTGGTATTTTGGGCTTCGTCAAGAATAATAAAGGCATCATTCAACGTCCTCCCCCGCATAAAGGCTAATGGGGCGACTTCAATCACGCCGGTCTCAATAAGTCTTTGCGCCTTTTCCAGGCTCATCATATCATAAAGGGCATCGTACAAGGGACGAAGATAGGGATTGACCTTTTCCACCAGATTGCCCGGCAGGAACCCTAATTTTTCACCGGCTTCAACCGCCGGCCGGGTAAGGATGATCCGGTCTACCTCTTTTTTGAGCAGGCCATGAATAGCCATGGCCATAGCCAGATAGGTCTTGCCTGTGCCGGCCGGGCCAATGCCGATCACAATATCATCCTTCTCAATAGCTTCGACATAAGCCTTTTGTCCCAGCGTTCTTGGCCGGATCAATCGCCCCCGGTGTGAGACAGTAATCGCTTCGGAAAAGATGCGGGCCAGATTGATGTTTTCATCTTCCCGGATCATCCTCAGGGCGTATCTGACCTCTGAGCCGGAAAGGATATGCCCGCTGCGAAGAATGCGCAGAAACTGATCAAAGAGACGTTTGGTCAGATCAACCTCTTTAGGTTCGGCGCCATTGGCTTTGATAATTATCTCATTGCCGCGCGCGATGATCTTTGTCTGCATGGCCCCTTTGATCAATCGCAGGTTTTCATCATGCCGGCCAAATAGATTCCTGGCCTCTTCTTCATTGGCTAAAATTATTTGTTGATCCATCTCCCGTCCTATTCTTCTTTTGCCTGCCGCATAAAGGGAAAGGCAATTACATCCCGAATAGAGGCCGAATCAGTCAAAAGCATCACCAGCCGGTCAATCCCAATGCCTAAACCCCCGGCCGGCGGCATGCCTAACTCGATGGCCTCCACAAAGTATTCGTCCATGGGAGCAGCGGTTTCCAGTCCAGCTTGCCGTTTTTGGGCTTGATCCTCCATCAGCGTCCTTTGGAGGATGGGATCATTAAGCTCTGAGAAGGCGTTGCCCAGTTCCATACCGCAGACAATTGGTTCAAATCGCTCGATTAAAGCCGGATCATCCCTGTGGACTTTGCATAAAGGGGATGTTTCCCCGGGGTAGTCATAGACAAAGGTAGGCTGGATTAACTTCGGCTGGACACAGTGCTCAAATATCTCCAGGATAAGAAATCCCTTTTCTTGATCAAAATCGACCTTGTCTCCCAGCCCCAATCGGCTTATTTCTTCACAAAGCCTTTGATGAGATAAAGGGCGACAATCTACCTCTGTAAATTCCCTTATCGCGTCAAAGAGCTTGATTCTCTTCCAGGGGGTCTTGAAATCAATCTCCATTCCCTGGTACTCAACCCTGGTGGCCCCCTTTATCTTCAGACAGACATGTTCTATCATCTGTTCGGCTAATTTCATTATCTCGTTATAGTCAACGTAAGCCTCATAGCTTTCCAGAATGGTAAACTCCGGATTGTGAGACTTGTCAATACCTTCATTACGAAAACTCTTGGTCAGGGCGTAGACTTTTTCAAAACCGCCGGCCAGGAATCGTTTCAGATACAACTCAGGAGAAATACTCAAAAATACATCCTGGTTAAGGGCATTCACGTGGGTCGTAAAGGGACGCGCTTCCGCCCCGCCATAGACGGGCTGAAGGACTGGAGGCTCCACTTCATAATAGCCCCGCTTGTTTAAGAAGTCACGGACAGCAGCCATGATCAATGTCCTCTGCTTAAACACATTCAGGACATCCCGATTCATGATCATATCCAGGGATCTCTGTCTGTATCGGAGTTCTTTATCCACCAGACCGTGATATTTCTCCGGCAGCGGCTTGATCGACTTGGTTAAGACAGCAAAATCATTTACCTTAATGGTAATCTCTCCGGTTTTTGTCTTAAACAGGCTGCCACCTACTCCAACAATATCACCGGTCTCCAATAGTTTGCTCAGGTCAAATTTCTCTTTTCCCAACACATCTGCTTTGAAATAGATCTGGATCGCCCCTTCAGAATCCTGGATAGTCATAAAACAGGCCTTGCCCATCCGCCTGACCAGCATTATCCGGCCGGCCAGTGAAACCACTTCTTGAGTAGCCGCCAGTTCTTCAAACCGCTCTTTCAATCGTTGGGAATTAGAATCTACCGGGAAGGAATACGGATAAGGATTTATCCCCTTTTCTCTGAGTGTTTCCAACTTTTTCAATCGAGATTGAATAAGATCATCTGACATAATTATAACTCTCCTGGTTTCCGTATCACAAATATCGACTTTTTGCCTAACCCTCAATTGTTGATAAAGTATAGCTCTTAAGATAAATATTTTGGGGTAAGCGAATTCAAGATAGGCTATGTAGCTTTTGGAGTTAATCCTTTAGGATTTCACTAGTTATGAAAGGCTAAAGCCTGAACTCCAAAGGATAGCCAACCCGAAAATCTTTTTCTTAAACACTATAGTATCCTCTTCAAATTTAATGGGTATCTGTTGTAAGTTGTAAGTTGTAGGTTCGCTGGTGTGCCGGTTAACTTACAACCTACAACCAGATACACCAATAGATTTGAAGAGGATACATAAAGTATACCTCTATTGAGAAGAGATGTCAAGTGGAAAATCTCAGGTCTGAATATTCGATAAAGCAAACGCCGGCCTTGGTCATCGCCCAAACGCCTTACAGTAAGCAATCCCCTTTTTTTCTTAGCAAATCGAAGATTTCGGGACGGTTCATTTTCATCGTTTTTCCTGTGATTTCTTCCGAGCAACTTGTAGTCGCAGAGCTTGATCTGCTAATCCTACTCAAGCAAAGCAAGCTTTGCTACTACAAACAGTTATCTACATACCCGCAAGCTTCACACTAAAGTGAACCATCCCAAGATTTCTTTATCCACCCAGGAGTCGTGCCGGAATTCTATGAATTCGCAATTCGCGCCGATTTCTTGATTATTCGGAGGAACAATTCCGCTTCCTCCATAGAAAGAAGATGACTTAGCAAGCCAAAGGTCCCAAGACTGACGGCAATAGTTCCACTGAGCCGGATAAGAAGACTTCTTCCTTCTAATCCAGCTAATCCAGCCGCAGTAAAGTAGCAGATAATTCCCATTATTGCTGAAGCCAGAATAGTCTTGCCCAAAGTAATCAGGATCTCTCTCTCTTTTAGACAGTCGATACGTTGTCTCAGAATCCATAAAAGGATAAGAACATTTAAAGCAGTAGACAGGGTCATGGCCAGGGCCAGTCCTCCATGGGCCAGAGGGAACATAAGCCCGATACTTAGAACTAGATTGACTGCGGTGGCTACTACCCCAACTTTGACCGGTGTTTTGGCGTCACCCAGGGCGTAGAAAACCGGGGTAATAGACTTAAGCAGGCCGTAGCCCAGAATACCCAACGAAAATAGCGAAAGGGCAATAGCCGTGGCGGCTGTATCGGATGAATCAAAGTTGCCGCGTTCAAAGAGGAGGCGTATTATCGGACGGTCAAGGATGATCAAACCCACTGTGGCCGGGATAGAGGTGAAGATGATCATTCGTATCCCCCAGGAGACAGTATCTTTTACCTTAGCTAAATCAGCCATAGCCAGATGTCTGGAAATAGTGGGAAAGGTGGCCGTTCCAATCGCGACACCGGTTAGAGAGACCGGAAGTTGGACGACAATGCTGGCATAATCAAGGGCAGAGATGCTTCCTTCAGGTAAAAAAGAGGCCAGATAGCGGCTGATAATAAGATTGATCTGCGTAATGGCCAGTCCAATAGTGGCCGGCCCCATAAGAGCGATGATCCTCCTTAAATCAGGATGCTTGAGGGTAAAGATGGGCTGATAAGAAAACCCATATTTGATCAAAACAGGTATCTGGATGAGAACTTGAATGAAGGCCCCGGCTAAAAAACCAATCCCTACGGCAAAAACAGCCTTTTGGCCTAACAGGGGAGCAAGGCCTAAAAGGGTAAGGATGACAATTATATTTGAAATGGCCGGTCCAAAGGCAGGAACAGTGAAGTGATGATAAGAGTTCAGCATGCCCATTCCCAGGGCGGCTAAACTAATGCCAATAATGAAGGGGAACATCAATTGAGTCAGGTGAATAGTCAGGGTGAGCCCTTCCGGTTCAAAGCCCAGGATAACAAAAGGGATGACAATGGGAGCAAGCAGTATCCCAAGGACACTTATTCCGCCGGAGATAATAAGGAGAAAGTTGATGACTAAACTGGCCAGTTCCCAGGTTTCTTTTGGTGTTTTCTTAGTTAGATATTCGGCAAAGATAGGGATAAAAGCAGCTGAAAGGGCTCCCTCAGCCAGCAGCAGGCGCAGAAGGTTAGGAATCATAAAGGCAATAACAAAGCAGTCATAAGCCCTGCTTGCCCCAAAAAAGTGGGCGGAAACCATAACCCGAATAAGCCCCAATACCCTGGAGAGAAGGACACCACAACTGATAATCCCGGCTGAGCGGGCAACACTTTCATGGGATTTCGGATTTCGGATTTCGGATTTCGGATTGTAGTCAGTCATTGGTCAGTAGTCAGGTAACCATTCACAGAACGCTGAAATTAGAAATTGGAAATTGGAAATTGAGCCTTCATACTTTTGTGCT
>JASEGY010000278.1 GCA_030019105.1 bacterium
TATCCTGTAAATCCTGGTTAATCCTGTCTAAATTTTTAAATGTAACATTGTCGAGTTAAGCTCTTATTTTCAGGTGCAACTCCCGCAATTGTTTTTCTTCTACCTCAAAGGGGGCGCCGGTCAGGGGGCAGCCGCCGCTCTGGGTCTTGGGAAAAGCGATGACATCCCGAATGGATTCGCAGCCTAACAATACAGCCAGGAGGCGATCAAGACCTAACGCAATCCCGCCATGAGGTGGAGCCCCGTATTCAAAGGCCTCCAGGAGAAAGCCGAATTTACGCCTGGCCTCTTCAAGGGTAATCCCCAACACAGAAAAGGCCTTCTCCTGAATGTCCTGGCGATGGATTCTGATACTTCCCCCGCCAATCTCGACCCCGTTTAAAACTATGTCGTATGCCCTGGCCTTGATCTTGCCCGGGTCGGTTTCCAGTAAATGATAGTCGGTCTCTTTGGGGGAAGTAAAGGGATGATGGCTGGCCACCCAGCGTTTCTCTTCTTCATCGTATTCCAGCAGCGGAAAGTCAGTCACCCAGAGCAGCTCGAATTTATCTCCAGGGATCAGGCCCAGCCTTTCCGCCAGATTAAGCCTGAGATTGGCCAGGGCCGGGGCGACAACCGATGGTTTATCAGCCACAAAGAAGATGATGTCTCCTGCTTTGGCCTCAGCCAGTTTAATCAGCTCATCTTTCTTCTCCTGACTGAAGAACTTGGCAATGGGTGATTCCAGTCCTTCTTCAGTAACCTTAAAATAGGCCAGCCCCTTAGCTCCGTAAATAGCCACATAAGTGGTCAGATCATCAATATCCTTGCGGCTGAAAGCGGCTCCACCCGGAATACAGATGCCCTTTACCTGTCCGCCTTGTTCAATGATTTGGTCAAAGACCTTAAATCCTGCTCCTCCCAGAAGCCCGGCGGCGTCAAAAAGCTCCAGGCCGAATCTGGTATCAGGCCGGTCTACTCCGAATCTATCCATTGATTCCTGGTAGGTCAGCCGGGGAAAAGGGAGGGAAATATCTATATTGAGCAGGGCCTTGAATACTTCGGCCAGCAGGCCTTCGATTAAGCGATAGATGTCCTCTTCATCTACAAACGAGGCCTCTATGTCGATCTGGGTAAATTCCGGCTGTCTGTCAGCCCGCAAATCCTCATCCCGAAAGCACTTCACGATCTGGAAATATCCTTCCATGCCGGCGACCATCAGGATTTGTTTAAACAGTTGTGGAGATTGTGGCAGGGCGTAGAAGCTGCCCGGCAGAAGCCGGCTGGGCACCAGAAAATCCCTGGCCCCTTCCGGGGTGCTGGCAATAAGCATAGGGGTTTCTATTTCAAGCAGCCCTTCTTTGGCAAGATAGTTTCTGATAGCTTGATATGCCTTGTGCCTGGCCAGAATATTTTCCTTGAGCCCTGGCCGGCGCAGATCAAGGTATCGATATTGGAGTCGAAGGTCTTCATTAGTGGTTATCTTCTCTTCCAGGGGGAAAGGCGGGGTCTTAGCCGGATTAAGTATCTCCATCTCGCTCACCAGCACTTCGATCTCACCGGTAGGCAACTCCGGGTTAACCGTGCCTTTGGGCCTGGTCTCTACCGTGCCTTTCACGGCAACGACAAATTCACTCCGAAGCTGATGGGCCAGGACATGTGAATCCTGATCATGCTCAGGATTAAAGACAACCTGCGCAATACCCGATCTATCCCGCAGATCAATAAAGACCAGCCCCCCGTGATCCCGTCGTTTGGCCACCCAGCCGTTTAAGATGACCTCCGTGCCGACATCCGACAACCTTAGTTGTCCACCGTAATGTGTTCGCTTTAGATTAAACATAGTAATCTCTCCTTTCAGGTTGTTTAGACTGTATCTCAGGTTGTTCAGGCTGAAGACTGAAGACTGAAGACTGAAGTGAACACACGGCAAGTAACCGTTCACTTCCCCCCTGGTTCAGCCCCAGCGGGGCGGAATATTTATAGACCTGGGTCAAATAAATCAGCGTAGCTCCGTAGGAGCGATATGTTCTCAACAACATATGCCGCCCCTCTGGGGCTTGATCTGTGGGGTTGATAGCCGGCTATAAACATATCGCCCCGCTGGGGCTGAAAAGCTAACCGCACAACTCGAAAATCTCCACTGAGGTAGGGGGGAGTGAACGGTTACCACGGCAACTTCATTTTTCTCCTGCAGTCTTTAGCCTATTTTCCTACAGCCTATCTACCTGAGTAGTAGTACACATCGGCGGAAGTTCCCCGCCGGTTACAGAAACCAGGTTTTTTGAAAAAACCTGGTTTCTCAGACTCCTCAAACCGACGAGGGATTTCCGCCGAGCTGTAATAGTTATCTAACATCTATTTCCCCTTTAAGATCAAAAGGCAGATCAATACCTGCCCAGGGGGTGGCGATTCTTGTCTTTATCTTAAATTCATAATCGACCTTTTCCCCGGTCAAAACAGACTGTCCAGCCAAGCCGAGTCCCAGTAGGTCGATATGCACCGGCAGTTCCCAGAGCCCTTCTTTTCCTTCTTTGACAGTCTTTTTGCCTGCCAGGCTGCCTTCAACGATATCAAAACTTCCCAGATTAAGATGGTAAGCAAAATCGTCAAAGCTAAAGTCAAAGGAATTAGGGTTCTTTATCTTGAGGCCAAGAAGTATATCTGCCCCCATCAGGCTGAGTTTTTCCACCTTGAGGTGAGACAGGGATAAAGACGGGATTTTGAAGACCGGCAGTTCTCCTGATTTACTAAAGGGAATCTTAAAAGGGTTGCCACGAGCAAGAGGGTTTTCAATATACAGATTCCCTTCAAACTTGAACGGCACCTTGTTGGCGTCTTTAAGACCCTGGATCACCTTGTAAATGTCTGCGTAGCGAATCAAAACAGGGATAGAAAAGTTTCCTTCACCCGCCTTCTTTATTTCAAGCCGGTCTTGCTTACTCCCTTCTACAATCTTCTTATCTTTAGCTGTCAAAAGATAATCAAAGCCGCTGAGGCTTATCCCAATCGGATTAGGGTTGGTGATCTTGACGTCAAAGGCCATTGAGACAGACTCAAGGTCTATGCCGGTGATCTTAGTTGTCGTAAGGCTGGCTTCCGGGGTTTTGATTACTTCCTGAAGCGTGGCACAGCCTGAAAGCAGAAAGATTAACAGCGGCCAGATATAAATCTTGAGTTTCGGGTTTCGGGCATCGAGTTTTGAATTCATTTGTCATTCCTCCTGTATCCTCTTCAAAAGTCGTGGTAGAATGATCAGGAGTCAGGAGTCCGGAGTTCAAAGTTGGTCACATTACGCGCCATCTAACCTTGCATCCTGACCCCTGACCCCTGACTCCTGACTCCTGATCCCTGCCTTGGCTCTTACCATTAGATTTGAAGAAGATACTTCCTCCTCATATTAGTTTGGTGGTTCGGCCGGATAAAGGGTAACCATAAATTCCTCTCCGGCCTCCTCAAGCTTTGGCTCTTTTCCTGAATGTTCGATCATCAACCAGTCAATTTATTGATAATTTCTACTAGGTCAATCTCTTCTTGTTTCCCTGTCTCCATATCCTTAAGGGTGGCTACCTGCCTGTCTAACTCATCCTGACCAAGGATAAGCGCCTGTTTGACTCCGATTCTATTAGCCAGCTTCAGTTGGGCCTTAAGCCCCCGTTTTTCCCAATCAAAGAGGACGGATAGTCCGGCCCGGCGGAGTTCTTGAAGGAACTTGACAGGGTATTCCTCAGAAGAAAGGCCAACTGCGGCCAGCAGAAGGTCCGGGACAGAAGTCGTTGTAGCCGGTGACCGGCGCTCTTTCAGGCACAGGACCAATCTTTCGCAGCCAGCGGCAAAACCAATAGCCGGGGTAGGACGACCGCCCATTTCTTCGATAAGATTATCGTATCTGCCACCCGCGGCCACGGCATTTTGGGCTCCGAGGCCGTAGTCAACTACCTCAAAGGCCGTCCGGGTGTAGTAATCCAGTCCCCTGACTAATTTTGGATTTCGGGTGTAGTCAATGCCAAATAACTTCAGGTGTCTTGTGACCTCTCCTAAATGAGAGGAGCAATCCTGGCACAGCGAGTCACTGATCGGCGGGGCATTTTCCTTGAGTCCGGAACAAACAGCGGTCTTACAGTCCAGGATGCGGAGTGGATTGCGTTCTAATCGGACCTGACAATCGTTACAGAGGTCTTCTTTAAACTGACCGAAATAATCAACTAAGCTCTGCCGGTATTGCCCCCGGCATTCAGGACAGCCCACACTGTTTATCTGAACCTCCAGTCCGGAAAGGCCGATGTCTTGTAATAAATGGACGACCATGGTAATGACTTCGGCGTCCAGGCCAGGGGCAAAGCTGCCAATGGCCTCTGTGCCCAATTGGTGGAACTGTCGCGACCGGCCGGCCTGGGGCCGTTCATACCGGAACATCGGGCCGGCATAGTAAAGTCTCAGGGGCAGCTTGGTCAGCATGCCGTGTTCTATCACGGCCCGAACTACAGAGGCCGTATTCTCCGGCCTGAGGGTCAGATTTCGTCCCTTGCGGTCAGCAAAGGTATACATCTCTTTATTGACAATATCGCTTGTTTCACCTATTCCCCGGGCAAATAGCTCGGTGACTTCAAAGATTGGCGTCCGAATCTCCTGATACCGGTAAGAGGCAAAGACCTTTCCGGCCACTTCTTCGATGTGCTGCCAGATTCCGACCTCTTCCGGCAAAATATCCCTTGTCCCTCGCGGGGCCTTAAATGAATTCACTTTTATTTACCTCCCGCTTCAAGTCGCTTAATTTTCGAGTCGTCCGTCAGAAGTTTCATCTGTTGAATCGCAATTTGGTTCAACTTGCAGAGCCGCTTCGCCTGCGACGACTTTTCCTGGATGAAAAGGGCGTTCAGGTTTTCCAGATTGGAAAGACATACGAACTGTGACACATTAGCGTAGTCTCGAATATTGCCCTTCTCGTCCGGATGGCTGTCGCGCCACTCCTTTGCGGTCATGCCGAATAAGGCCATGTTCAGGACATCCGCCTCCGAGGCATAGACCAGGTTTGTCTGGCGCGAAGTGAGTTCCGGCGGGATCAGGTTCTCTTTGATGGCGTCGGTATAATATTACCCCGCAACATTTGCGTTGTCCGCGAGAATGTTACGATTGCGGA
>JASEGY010000279.1 GCA_030019105.1 bacterium
TTACCTCTAAGGTATTGGCGTCAAAAGAAAGATAAGCGCCCAGAGAGTCAAACTCAGGGGCATTGGCAAGGTCGATGTCAACAGTGAAGATGTCTCCGGCATTTACTTCATTTGTACGGGGACTTGCCATCAAGGTGGCGGTTTGTCCCATTTGGATGGCTGAACTGTTGTCCCCGGCAGACAGAGAGGGAACTTTGGTTGCTGCCAGAGAAGAAGCAGCGACAAGAGGCGTAATGCAAGGACAAGTAGTTGTGTTGAGGAAGTTCAACTTAAGGTAGTCAAAATCCATCAGGCTGACCATGCCATCTCCATTGAAGTCTGAGTTGATATAGCCGTCTCTGGCATGATACCCTGAATCCTCCCAACCAGGATTAGTAGAAGTTTTAAGAAAGGCCAGCTTGAGATAGCCAAAGTCCATGAGACTGACCATACAGTCTCCATTGGCATCTGCATTTAAAAGGATTAGGGTGTCAAGGGTTGTTTTTGTGCCGGCTGAGATAGTTACATCTTCCCAGCATCCTGGAGAGGCGCCAGGAACATAGGCAGTCACCTGATAAGTAGCCGGCAGGATATTTTCGATCAAGAAGTAGCCATTACTATCTGTAACAGTTTCAAAAGTAGTCCCTTCAATAGCCACCTCGATACCTGCATGATTATTTACCCGTGGAAGGTCAAATTGAGCATAACCATCAAGACTACCATGTTCAACCACGGGCACTTCTCCAGAGACAGTGGTAAAGGGGACAGGAGTGATATTATTAAGCATCTGAGTCTCTCTTGGGGGAATAAAGTCAAAGGTAATGGGAGAAATTCCTTTAGCTTTAGCTTGGAAGGTAATAGTAAGTACGGTTCCGGAACCCTGGGCAGTTCCGGAGGTCAGGCCAGCGGCATAATTGATCTGTCCAGTCTGGTTGTCATAATTAGAGGTAATGGGACTGGCGCCTGGAGGGAATGGGCCTTGAGCAAGATTGGTTACCTCTAAGGTATTGGTGTCAAAAGAAAGATATGTCCCTAAGGAGTTAAACTCTGGGGCATTGGTAAGATTTATGTCAAGGGTAAAAGTATCTCCTATACCAACAGTCTTAGTAGCTGGGGAGACATATAGAACAGTGGTGATGATATCGGTGACCGTGATGTAGTCTGTCTTGGTTTCCGAGTCAGACCCGCAGGTATCTGAGACGGTCAGGGAAACCGTGTAAGCGCCGGAGTCAGTGTAGATATGGGTTGGATTCCGGAGCGAGCTTGTATCCCCATCCCCGAAATCCCATAGCCAGGAGAGAACATCTCCGCTGGATAAGTCGCTGAAGGTAACTGTCAGAGGAGCACAGCCTGCGGTAGGTGTGCCGCTAAAATCGGCTACCACAGTAAGATTTACCGTAATCGAGATCGTGAGGGATGCAGCGCTGTCACCATTATTATCTGTCGCCACGGCTGTAAGGGAATAGGCGCCTGCCGGAATATTATACCAGGTAATGCTGTAAGGTGCGCTGGCATCTATGCCGAGAGAAGTAGAACCCTGGAAAAACTCTACCTGGGTGACGGTGCCATCGGCATCGCCGGCGTCCGCATTAATGGTAATAGTATCACCTTCATTAAAAATGTCGCCATCAGAAGGGCTGGTAATGCTGACCATCGGGAAAATATTACCACCACCGCAGTCGGAGAAGCTGATGAAGATGTTGGTGAAGGCAAAGTCGTTTTGCGAAATACCGCTGCATGTTGGTGAGGCATAAGTCTGTTCGGGACAGCCGCCATTGTCTCGACTGACAGACCACATTGAAAGCAAGCTAACCCAACCGGTTGAACTTGCCCACGACTGCAACTGCTGCGCATCCAATAAGTAGAAGCGTTCCGACTGAACATCATTCTGACCAATCATTGGGGTAATACCGATGCTTGCATTCACACCGATGCTTTGCAGTTGGCTGTAAGTGTTATTCGCTGCGTCAATAGCATACTGACCCATTTGCCCTTCCGGATTTGGCGCAGCCCCATCACCATAATCCATGGCCATAACATTGACGACATCAATTCTTACTCCATTTGCCCGGGCATTCTCCAGGACATACAGACCGTTTGTGGTCAGGCCCTGGGGCAGGACTGGAAGGCAATACGCCACTTTCAACTCCGGATTGTTAGACTGCAAGCCTTGAATTGCTTTATTGCGCCGGTCGATCGAAGCTTGATCAGCAACCGCCGCCCCTTCGATATCAAAGTCAACCCAGCTTAGTTTGTACTTATCAATGACGGACTGATATGCTGACTGGAGGCTGCTGATCTCAGTACAGGATAAGGCGAGCTCTGTGCCCGCGGCGCCGCCAAAGGAAATGACGACATCGCCTCCCTTGCTGCGTATATTGTTAATCTCATCCATATAATAGTTATCACCAAGTGGGATGATGCCGCCCCAAGCCGGCTGACAGCCGCCGCTGCTGGTGATAAACGCGAGTGTATAATACTTCTGGCCCGTCCTATTGTACATATCATTTATGGAGAATTGAGGATAGAGCGTCACATCCACGTAAGGAGCAAAGACCCTGAGGACAGAACCCGGATTAACCTCGACAGACATCTCCTTTGTATCTGAACCACAAGGGTCACTAACAGTCAACTTCACGGTATAATTGCCGGAGTCAGTATAGGTATGGCAGGGTGAAGAGTCAGAACTGAAGTTACCGTCTCCAAAATCCCAGGCCCAGGAAATGATTGACTCGGTAGAACTGTTAGCAAAGCAGACGTTCAGGGGGGCACAACCAGTAGTTTCAGAAGCCGTAAAGTCAGCCACTGGCAAAGGACAAGAGGTAGTGTTAAAAATCAGCGTGGAGTGACGATGAAGGGAGAAGGTTACCGCCACCCATTGGGAATCTAAAGAAACCCCCAAATCTTGCGAACTGGGGGCAAGGAAATCCATCTTGGATGCCCCCTCAATACCAACACCCTGGGGTAAAGTTATGGTGAGATCGATACTATCCTGCGAAGTGGGAATGTAATCATCTATCCCGACATTAACATAGTTCACTGCCCTAACCAATATCCTTTGGCCATCTTTAAATGGCAACAGAACAACACCTCTTGGAGCATCGGTGTTCAGGATTGGTGTGACCTCCGATAAATTCCAAATCTGTTCCACAAACTCTTGGCGCACCACCTCTGCCTGTGGATTATTTCCCAGGGCCAGATTTAGGTACTCCGCACCATATTCATCACCAGATCGATCGATAAAGATGGATTTCCCAGACCCAAAATAATTGACATATACATTATCATGGGTTGCCGGATAGCTGGTACCGAAAACGTCGGCCAGTCCGTAATTTGGGCGCTGCACACCCCACTCATCATACAAAGAGGTCTCACCGCAGGCAATGAGCGTCCCACCCCCATTGACGTAGCTTCTAATCAAATCCCTCTCTGAATCGCTCAGGCACCCGACATTAGGGAGTATTAATGCTTCATAGGCACCTAAACTTGAAAGTTCGTGAGTGGTGATCACCTCATAAGGCACATGCGACTCTAACAACATCATGGAGTCGCCAAAAAATTCCGAGAAGAAAGGAGCATCGCCGTAATTATCGATATAGTTAAGAGACTGTTTTGAATAAAGGATACCAATATTGGTGTACGGAACTAAGCTATCGCCATAATATAACGACAAGTTGTCACCTATCCAGTTAAAGACCTCCCGTCTATACTCACGGTCCACCGAGCTACCCATTACAGGACGTTTAGTCTCCCAGTAGTTGCATCCTGCCACAAGCTCTGTACACGCAAGCATTTTTGCTTCATCCACCGAGCTGGCATAATCCAATATCCAGGTAGGATGTCCCTTATCTATCCCCCGGTAATAAAGGAACTTAGCCATCTCATGAAGCCAGCCATAATAGGACCGCTCAAAATCGTGTTCATGGCAGGTAACATCATCCACTTCCCTTAAGTCCAAAGGATGGCAACCGTTGAACGTGGTCTGATCAAAAGCTTGACCGCCCCAATACTCTACAATCGTCTTTATTTCTGGGTTGACAGCCAATGCCGTCTCTTTTATGGCTCCAACGAATTCCTTAATCTTCTCCCCACGCCAGGCAATCCATCGCTTCCATGCTGGATCGTTCCAGTCTTCAGTCCCAGGCAGTTTATATCCGGTCTCAGATAAGAACTTTGCCCTACAAACATCGCAGTGGCATGGCCATTGGCCGTCCCAGCCTTCACCGAAATCATGTTGGAAGAAAGGGCCATCAATAAATATTCCATCCGCACCTGTCCCGGCTATCTGGGCTACTCGCTCGGTGTAAAAGGCCCGATAATCTGGATTATTGGGACACAACCAGGTATCCTCATCATGAGGCTCGATCCAAAAAGGCATTCCAGGTTGTGAACCGTAAAAGACAGCCTTTCTACCATCTATTCCCACTTGCAGCCATTCCGGGTGGTCGGTATACATACTGTTCTCTCCATCATCATCCACACCATCCTTATTCATATCAGAGTTGGAAGTCACTATCTCAAGCGGGGCGATATAGATAAAGACTTTCATCTGATTAGGATAATGGGTATGCATATACTCCACCACCTCCTGGAGATAACCCAAGCACCACTCCCATTCACCTGGATCCAGGTAGTAGACGTAGGCGTTGATGATGCTCTTATCCAGATTGAGTGCGGTTATCCCATCAGCGGCCGCCGGATTCATCCATTGTGGATAACCATACTCTGCTTCATACAGATAATCTCCGGCAATGCACGCCGATTGTGTCCAGTCCGACTGAGCTTGCGACCAACCATATAGCCCCACAGTCAATCCCAAAGCTATTGCCCCATATATAAGTAGTCTCCTCATCTTTGATTATCCTCCACGTGTCTCGTATCCCAAAGGTTAGAAAGCACGAAAATTTATAGACGGTTTTTTAATCTAAGGGACGGGGGACGGGACGTAGTTAAAAAACGTAAGAAATCGCCCTAACAGCCTGTCTATCAAATCACTACTGCCGTTAAATATTCCATCTCCTCAGGTTGCTCCCGTCTCCTCGTTTGTATACCCTGAGACACTCTTTTTAAAGCTGACACCTGCAGCCTGATACCCGAACGCTTACGGAGTATCAATCATTTTAGAGCCTCTTTGGGAA
>JASEGY010000027.1 GCA_030019105.1 bacterium
CAGCAGATTTACAGTCTGCCCCCGTTGGCCGCTAGGGTACCTCCCCACAATAATTGATAATTGTACTCTGGAGCTGGTGAAGGGACTCGAACCCCCGACCTAGTGATTACAAATCACTTGCTCTACCAACTGAGCTACACCAGCATTGACTATTAGGGCTTGGTCATTGTTTCAGCCACTTTTCAGTCGTCCCTACGGGACTCGGTCGTTGATTGATCCCTGATCCCAGCGATAAATCGCTGGGCTATTATCGAATGCCCCTACGGGGCTTGAGCTCATGGCTGAAACTATTATCAATAGCCGACTATTATATTAACATAGATCAACGAAGGTGTCAAGATAAAAAATCCCCTCCTTCATTTTTCCTCTCCCTTGATGTCTAATTTTTCCTTCAGTTTCTGACTTGCCTTTTTGTAAAGATCACCCCGATTATATTCTTCAGTGCTTGCTTCTTCTCCTCCAGGCGCTTCGGATTCAATCTTAATTTCCTCTGCGGCAGCTGGAATATCTGCTTGCCTGCCACTCGGTTTTCCACGGCTAACATCAGACTCTATTTCCTGCCAGGCCGGCTCGGCCCCCTTTTCAGGCCTGATCGAGGCCTTTATCTCAGCTTTATCCGCAGGAAATGAGTTAGCGCCGATTGCGGATTGAGCGTCTTTTCCGGCTTTAGCCACAGGAGAAGAGGAAATCTCTTTAATCTCAGGTTCAAGGGTGACTAATTTTTCTGGTTGGCCTGGCGGGCCGAGCCGGCCTGGCGGACCGAGCCGGCCTGGCGCTTTTTTAATGACCAACCGGGGCAGCTTTTCTAACATCTTTTCCTGGCTCTCAAATAAGGAGTCTAATTCGCTATCCCCTGACAACTTAACTTTTGATTCAGCCAAAGGCTCTCTTCCTTTTATGGAAGAAATATCATCCTGCCTGGCAGGCTGATAAAACAATCTATTAGTAGCCCAAACAAGGAAGAGACCAAGCGCCAGCATAATTACTCCATTTCGGAAGCCCTTAAGGAAAGGGCTGCCAGGCCGGCTCGGCCCAGGAGCAAACCCGGAAAACCTTTCAGGATAAATATCCCACTTAAATCTCTTCTGCTTTTTCTTTTCTTTCCCTTCCAAAGAACCGACCAGGGTCAAGCTGATTTTCAACTTTTCCTCATTCCGGCGGCACTGGGGACAATTAATTAAATGGGCTTTTATTTTAGCGCGCTGCCCTTCCCGTAACTTATCTTCCAGATACCGTGGGAGCAGCTTTTGAACCTGTTCGCACTCCATCAGCTACGACTTCTCCTTTGAATAGCGTGTAATTACTCAATATCTTGTGGATTTCAAAAAATGAATATCGAATATTGAACAAGGAATTTCGAATCATGAAGTCTTATCCTTCCTTCGACATTCATTATTCCTTGTTCGATATTCTACATTCTATTATAGTATCAGTCCAAGGAAGTTAGATCGTTTTACCTCTTTCAACCTACCACATTTTCCACAGGATATTGAGTAGTTACAATAGCGCCGGCCAGTATTTCCAGCACTAACTCGTCGTAAGAAATTCCCGCGTGAGCCGCCTCAGCCGGCAGGTCACTTAAATCCGTCATGCCAGGGATAGTATTTACTTCAAGAATGTATGGCTCAAGATTATTCATTACGATAACGTCCACCCGGGAAAAACCATGACAGCCTAATGCCCGATGAGCGTCCAGGGCTATCTTTTGGGTATACTCATAAACAGGCTTCGGAAGACGGGCCGGGATAATAAACTCAGTCATCCCTTCAGTATACTTGGCTTCGTAATCATAGAATTCTTTTTTAGCGACCAATTCTAAAACAGGTAAGGGCCGCAGGGAGTCTCCACTTCCCAGCATCCCTATGGTCGCTGTCATCCCTGAAAGATATTCTTCAATGAACGCCTCTCCATGTTCGGCTAAAACATTACGAATAGCCGCTGCTGTTTCTTCCTCTTTTTTGAGTATCTTAATTCCAATGCTTGAGCCTTCCTTAATTGGTTTAATAATTAATGGCAGCCCGAATTTCTCAATAACCCTTTCTGCTTCCACCTCCGGGGCCGACGATGAACTCACCACTTCATACGCCGGCGTTGGAATCCCTTCCGCCTGAAATATCCGTTTTGCCATGACTTTATCCATTGACAAAGCCGAGGCAAGCACCCCTGAACCCGTGTAGGGAAGTTCCATCATTTCAAGAAGCCCCTGAATAGTTCCATCCTCTCCAAATTGGCCGTGAAGGGCAATAAAAACCAGGTCAACTCGTTCTCTTTTTAGATTTTCTACCAGATTAATATCGGGATCTATTGAGATGGCATCAAAGCCCTGCCTGAGCAAGGATTCAAGAATTTTGCCCCCTGACCTCAGAGAAACTTCCCTCTCTCTGGAACGACCACCCATCAAAACCGCTATTCGCTTGTTCAACAATTGATTTCTTATTTCGATGATCTTAGCATCTCCTTTTTTCATCTGACATCCCATAGCACGGCCTTCTATCACAACCTAAAGGACATAAAGGACTAAAAGGACAAAAATATCGACCTCTGGACGATGGTCTCCGCAGCTAAATAAATTCCAGAGCCACTGTATCAGCCAAGTGGAGTCCCCTCCGGGTTAATCTGAGATGACCGTTATTTATTTCAAGCAAGCCGTCTCTTTCTAATCTGCGAATGGGAAAAGAGAACATATTTCCCAACTTGATCTTAAATCGGTTATTAAACTCAGCTACCTTGATCCCTTCGACTAATCTCAGACCCAACATAATGGCCTCGCCTATAGTTCGCCGGGTAGAAAGGCTTTCTTCGTCTGCGGCAGGCCATTCTCCCTTTGTCCCGTTTTCAATATATGCCTTAGGATGAGAAGGGTTAGAATATCGTCTGCCATCCAGGTAAGACCAGGCCCCGGCCCCCAGCCCCAGATACTCCTCGTTTTGCCAGTATATCCGGTTATGAATCGATCTATATCCTGGTCGGGCAAAATTGGATATCTCATAATGCTCGTATCCGTTTTCAGTCAGGTAATCGATAGCCAGATCGTACATAGCCAACTCTTTTTCCTCAGTTGGTCTATCCTTAGCGAGCCGGGCATTCCATTGTTTCCCCGGATCAAGGGTGAGACAGTACAAAGAGAGGTGCTCCGGCTCCAGATCAAGCACTGTGGTTAAAGACCTTTCCCAGTCGGACAGCTTCTGCGCAGGCAGACCAAAGAGCAGATCACAGTTAATATTGTCAAATCCCGCTTGTCTGGCGGAATAATAGGCATTTAGTCCGTCTTTAACTTGATGTCTCCGGCCGATTCGGCTCAGGAGAAAATCGTCCATAGCCTGCAAACCCAGGCTCAAGCGGTTTATCCCGGCGGCCTTAAGCTCCATCAACTTAAATTCATCCAATGTGCCGGGATTAGCCTCGATAGTGATTTCGGCCTCTTTACCAATCTCATACCGGGCCGAGCCGGCCTGGCGGGCCGAGCCGGCCTGGCGGGCCGAGCCGGCCTGGCAGCCCCGAATCGTATTCAGGACATCTGCGACATCTCCACCTGAAAGAACAGTGGGCGTTCCTCCGCCAATATAAATCGTTTTTACTCGCAGGGAGGCATCTCTACTATATCGCTCTATCTCTCTCTTAAGTGTCTTCAGGTAGGCCGGAATCAAATCTCCCTGGTTGGAATAGGAGTTGAAATCGCAATAATGACATTTGCTTCGGCAAAAGGGGATATGGAGATAGAGCCCAACTTGTCTTCTTGTCCTCATCTTTTCATTCTCTTCTGCAAAAAAGCTAATACTTCCTTGCTGCTCTCGAAAGCAATGTCTTCTTTCCTTTCTTGGGACAAAACCTTTTCTGCTGCATCCAAGTCTGCTGAATGATTGAAGTCTTGATGCGATTGCCCTCGGATCTGATCTTTACCAGTTACTTTGGCAAGCATAAATATCCCTCCTTTGCTGTAGGCGCTACTTTTTGACCGCCTCGATGTAAGCCATCCTAAGATTGTAAAGCGCCTCACTCAAGAGTTTGGCCTCTGTCTCACTCAGGTTGCCTTTTGTTTTCTCTTCCATGAGGGCTAAAAGGTCGATCATATGTTTAGCCATTTCCAGGTTTTTCTCTTCCTTCTGAGTAATCGGATTCGGCATCACTCCCAGTTGCTGCCAGGCGCCGGTGGCAAGCATCATGACTAACTCGCTAAAGCCTGCTTCAGGTAACTGCTCGCCTTGAGTTTTTTCCTCTTTGTTATCTGTCATTTTCGCTATCCTCCTTCTCATTTCGGATTTTGGATTGCGGATTTCGGCCTTGATCATCGTTTCGGCAATAGGACTTATAAGACTTATAGGTCTTATAAGTCCAAAACGATAATCATCGCCCGGATTTTTATTTCGCAATCCGCAATCTACAATCCCGCAATCCGCAATCGGATATTTTCCCAATGAGTGCCCCTCCAGTAGATACGATCACACTCAGGGCAGGTCATAAACTCATGGTATGTTTCGTAAACTAATGAAGGAACACGTTCGACCACATCCTTTTCAGGTATCTCCTTGAGCAAGAGATTACACTCCGGACATCGCGAGAATAAGCGCTCTTCCATTTCCAGACTAAACCGGCGAACAACCTGGGACAGTTGTTCTTCCACCTGCTCGCTTTTAATCAGAAGGGTCGGTACCAACCATTTCCTGGATAATCGGGTATCTCGAGTAAGAATAATCCGATCTTCCTCAGAGGCCAGCTCAAGCAAATCCCTGTCATCGCCCTGCCTGAAATACAGGGTATCGTAGCCCAGGATTCTAAGCCACCTGGCCAGTTTGCCCAACATGGAATCAGCTAAGAATCGCATGCCACCCATCCCAAAATTATTGTTGAGTTTCGCTTTACTCAACCCAACCTGCGACTATCCTCTTGCCCAAAACAATCATAGACTTCAGGTTACTGGAGACTATGCCGATACTGTTCCAACCAGATCATGCCTTAATAATGTATTCACTATCTGTTCAACCGTGGAATGTTCCACCTCTGCTTGTTTCTTAGCGAGTTGGTAAATCCGATCATTTAATGGCACCAAAAACATACGTTTCTTAATGTCAAATTCCATCTCTACTTCTTCCATTTCATCCCAATAATCGGCAGCAGAGTGGGTATTCCAAAACTCGCTTGCTTCTTCTTCACTCCTAAAATGCTCTGGAATCGCATCTCTTCTCTTATTTGCGTTCATATTGCCTCCTTTCTTTGCTGTCCATATCGCGAGCACTAATGGGTAGTACCCTGCGATTTTTCTTCAAGATAAAGAATACAGAAAGATACCGTCCTGCATCGGTTTGTCCCAAAGCTAAATATACATCTTCACCTTTGACATCTCCTTTTGCTGCACGACGAACTTTTCTTTTGCCGTATAAAATTTCCTCCACCTCAAATGTGGTCACTTTATGTTCACTTTCGATTTTTTTGACAAATTCCTCTATCCAAATGACTTCGTTGATAGTCATACACCTTTACCTTTTCCCCCCGTTCAACCCCTAAAGCTCTTCCGGCATCCCCGCCGTTGACTGAAATCTCCAGATGGCCGCTTGAGCCCCAGAGGGCAAGCATTTGCCCGGGCTCAACCTGAGAGTAGAACCCCTTGATCCCTGAAAGCCTATGTCCTCTGATTTCGACAACTACCTTCCCATCAATTTCATGGGAAGCAGGGCTCACCATGCCCCGCCAGGCCGGCTCGGCCCGGCTGCTTTCCCGGTTGATGTTGGTAACCAGATTTCCGAAACGATCGATATAAATGACCTCACCCAGGATGGCGTCTTTTTCTACTACCGGTTTCAGGGAAGGCAGCCTGGTCAACTCATCAATCTCTGCCCCGAATTCCTCCAGGGCAACCCCTTTACTCAGGTGAGCCGCTACTGGCGCAAAGATGTCTCTTCCATGAAAAACATGGCTGGGAGACGACAGCCAATAATCCCGGTTGGTTAAGTGAATGATCCTCTGCGGTTCAGAGGAGATCAGACCCAGAACACCATTATCCGGAGCGACAAAGAAATATTCAGCCGTCTTCAGGATAATGCCTTTTCTCTCCCCACCCACCCCGGGGTCAACCACCACCAGGAAGATAGTGTTCGGAGGAAAATAGGTATAAGCGCATTTAAGGATATAGGCGGCGGCGGACACATCTTGAGGAGGGACTTCATGGCTAAGGTCGATTAGTTGTACACTGGGGTTGATGGAAGAAATAACCCCCTTCATAGCGCCGACATAATAATCCTTCAGTCCAAAGTCAGTCAAACAAGCTATTAATTTCCTCATCGGAGAGCCCCAGTTGTTTAAAGACTATCAGACAATATTCACCTCAAAGTTCGCTTTTAGCCTCCCAGGATAGGGGCCTTCATCACTCTCTCTTCAACCTCTCACCGGTAAATAGCATGATCTCCTCGCCTTTCTCTATCAAAAACAGCCCCTGCCTTCTCGACTAATTTCATCAATTTAGCGCTGGACATAGAAGGGATATTCCTTCTCTTAGCCATAGGCCAGCACCTTTAATCCTGGAAGCTCTGCCACTTTAGCTTCGTCATCCTCTTCGCTAAGAAATTCATGAAGAAGCTCCAAAGGCACCGGTCTATTAAGAGGCATCCCCTCTTCATAAGAATCCAGATAAGAATAGATCGCATTCTTTACACTTTCCACCGCCTCTTCCTTAGTTTCGCCGCATCCAACAACCATTAACTCTAAACAGAGAGATACATACTGGGCTTGTGACTTTTTCAGGACGATGGTGTATTCTTTTATCGTAACCGTTCACTTCCCCCCTACCTCAGTGGAGATTTTCGAGTTGTGCGGTTAGCTTTTCAGCCCCAGCGGGGCGATATGTTTATAGCCGGCTATCAACCCCACAGATCAAGCCCCAGAGGGGCGGGATATGTTGTTGAGAATATATCGCTCCTACGGAGCTACGCTGATTTATTTGACCCAGGTCTATAAATATTCCGCCCCGCTGGGGCTGAACCAGGGGGGGAAGTGAACGGTTACCTTTTATCGAGGTATCCACCACCTCTTTAGGAGAAATCGGTCTATCCTTGACTATCATTTCCATTTCTAATCAACTTATCCTTGGTGGCCTACTTGAGTTGAAATAAACAAATTCCCGCCCTCATTCCCACGCTCTGCGTGGGAATACTACTTGAGACGCTCTGCGTCAAGTAAGCGGTTATGTTCCTACGCAGAGCGTAGGAACGAGAAGGTCCCTTCAACTCAAGCAGGCCACCATGAACTTATCCTTCCCTGAAGATATTAACCCTGTTTCGCCCCTCTTGTTTGGCTTGATACAAGGCCTTGTCAGCTCTATCAAAAAGCTCCTTTTTGGAAGGAGCCGGAAAAGTCGAGACACCTAAACTGGCTGACAGAGAGATTGTTTTCTCATTAATAGTATAAGAGTATTTATCAATGGCCGCCCTGATCCTTTCGGCAATCTGAGCGGCATCCTCTTCCGCGGTTTCCGGCAGGATAACCCCAAATTCATCTCCTCCAAACCGGGCTAAAAAGTCTACCTCTCTTATCTGTTGGCCGATGATATTAGAAACAGTCTTGATCAGCCGGTTTCCTTCCTCATGGCCGTAACGGTCATTTATCTCTTTCAAGCGATCAAAATCTAACATGAGGAGAGAAAGAGCCCGGTTGAATTTCCTGGCCCGTTCAAATTCGGTCTCAAAGAGTCGATCAAAATAGCGATAATTGTAAACCCCGGTCAGTTCATCTCTTTCTGCTTGCTTCTTGGTCTCGACAAAGAGCCTGGCCCTTTCAGTAGCTATCCCGGTTTGAGTGGCGATAATGGCTATTAATCTTCGATCCAGGGCAGTATAATGATTCTCCTGCAAACTCTCAATATCCAAAAGACCTGTTAATTTCCCTTTCTCTTTTATCGGAGCAGTAATGAAGGACTTTGTTTCTTCTTGAGTAACAGAGCCTAAAACCTCATATTCACTTTCCTCAAGCGAAAAGCTAATCTTTCTCTTCTCAGTTGGATTAAACTTTTGCCAGGCATTATTGAGCCGCTCCTCTATTCCCTTTCGACAACTCACATCTATGGGACATGTTTCCTTTATCTTTCCGATGAGACGGCCTTCGTTCTCCATGACATATATGCCCACGTGATAGTCAAAATAAGGCTTAATCTTTTCTGTCACTGTTTCTAAGATTCCTTCCGGTTCTTTCATGGGGGCAATCGCCTTGATTGTTTCATAGAGAAGTCTCAACTCACTGGCCTCAGCCCTCGCCTGTCCCAATTGTTCTTTCTTCTGATTCAGCTCGGTCAGCCTTTCAGCATAGAGTTCTTTAGTCTCCTCATCCGGGGCTTCTTCATATTGTTTTTTTGTCTCAGAGATTTCATCCTCCAGGGCAAAAAGTCTGGAAGCACGTTTAGCCTCTTCTTCTAATCCGGCTATTTCCTCTTCTTGCTCTTCGCGTTTAACTCTTTCCTGATCCAGTTTTTCTCCCAATTTAGCTTTTTCTTCAGCAAGTCTGGTCCGCTCTGTATCTCTTTTTCTTTCCAGCTCTTCCATCTCGGCGATCTTTTCTTCAACTTTTTGCTTCTCCGCCTGAATCTTCTCCTGATATTCAGATATCTCCCGGGACATTTGTTCTCTTTCTTCCTGGGCTTTCTCTCTTACCTTTTGCAGCTCTTCTATCTCTTCTTGCAGCTCTTCTATCTCTTCAGTGTATCCGGCTCTTAAAGTCGCGGCCTCTTGCTCCATTTTAGCCCTATCCATCTGAATCTGCTCTTTCAATTTCCCCATCTCTTTCTCCAGTTGGGTTAATTGGGCGGCTTTCTCTTCAGCCTCGCGTTCCTTTTCACCGGCTATGGCCGCTAATCTTTCTGTCTCAGCCTTTAACCTGGTCAACTCTTCCGCCTGAACAGACGCCCGCTCTTGCGCCTCCTGGGCAGACGCTTTGGCCTCTTCCAATTCTCTGGTCTTTTGAACTGCTTTAGCTGCTTGCTCTTTCCGGGTCTGGTGATATTCCATCATCCCCTCTATCGCTGACCCAATGTACCTACTCACTTTGGTCAAAGAATTAAGGTCATTTTCATTGAAGGCCCGGCGGGAAGCTTCATTGTTTATATTCAAGGCCCCAACTACCTTGTCCCCCATCTTAAGAGGAGATATCATCAAAGATTTGGTATAATATTTACCGGCGCTCTTTTTAATCCCAAACCGGGAATCTTTTTCAATATCCTCTACCAAAAGAGGTTCACCCAACTCAATCACATGCCCCACAATCCCCTTACCGCGCTTTAATCTTGTCCCTTTAACAATCTCATCTTGCAGACCGACCGCGGCTTTAATGGTTATATCTCCTGTTTCTTCATCATCCACCATCAGGGAACAAATCCTGGAATTCATTGCCCTGGAAGCTAAATCCACTACCAGGGCATAAAATTGCTCCGGCTGCAGGTCAATGAGAAGGTCTCTGTTAAGCTTAAAGACATCATGAAACTGTTTGGTTGTATCAACTTCAACATTATTTTGAGTAAGGTTTTCTCCAGCAATAATGAGGTCTATGTATGATTGAGCCAGGAGACTAATCAATTCCGCCTCTTTTCTAAGTTTAGTCAAAGAAGCAGCCTGAGTGCCTTCAATTGCCTTTAAAAAATCTTCTTCATTAAGTTCCATATCTCTAGCCGTTTTTTGATAAACTTCCCGTTCTTGCTCTGCGTCAATTACCTGACAGCAGCCAATAACCCCCACCACTTCTTTATCAACAATAATGGGACTGTTAAAAGTAAGAAACCCGGCCGGACATGGAGTTATCACCGTCTTTTTCTCTTCTTTGACCCTTTGTAAGGAGGAAATAAAGGTCTCTTCGCATTGTTTAATTCCATTTTCCGTTTTTTTGATCATTTGACAATAAGGATAATCTTCTTCTTCCCGGTAGATAAAGTCTCCACCTTCATCACCTAACCAGCAGTAAGCCGAACCAAGTTTGTGCAGGAGTATTTCTCTTATTGTTCTTTTCCACATGGGGCTGGACACAAAATCTTTCAGGTACCTTTTTACTTCCGAATTAGGCATGCTGTTTCCTCCCTATATTAAGTTTCGGGCCTTAGAGCCTATCCCAAAACCTCCTTTTCAAACAGCAAACAAGACCATTTGCGGAGGTTTTGGGATTGGCTCTAAGTCATCGTTTTGGCCATTCACCTTTCCACCTTCCCGAAAGCTCGAAGCTTTCGGGAAGGTCAAAGTCACTATTAGCTGAAATGATGACCATCGCTAAGTTTCAGGTTTCGAGTTCCCGTCAGCGCCAGGTGAATTGGCAGACGGCTATTTGATACTTATGTTGGCCGCATTATGCGGCTACAGGCGTTTTCTCACTGAGAATCAGGTTAGTAACCGGCAAAGCTAACACCTCCAGTTGTGATAGATTAATAAATGTGCCGGCATCCTCAATCTCAATGCCTATAACCTGGTTGTGTTCGTCAAAGTCAAGCACGATGCCGGATGCGACTTCTTCGGACTCTGTACTCACCCCACCGGCAAGTTTGATGTAGAGCATATCTGTATCTCGATAGTATTGAAATGTCATGATCTTACCTCCTGCATTTCACGCCTTAAAGCCACGGTCTGGAAAAGCATTATGCACGGTTTTCCCATCCGGTTTGGTAACAACCCTGAGGTGCTTACCAAGCTCTTGAATAAATGCCCAACGGCGAATACGTCCATTAGTTTGTACCTCTGTTCGAATGGGATGCTTAAGAACATATTCGATCCATTCCATTTTAAGATAGGGGCGGCGGGACATAACGCTCGCTGTAAAGTAAGTCGTCGTTTTCATCAGTCATCCTTCAATTCAGCATCAAGAAAATACTTTCTCGTTAACGAATGCTCATGCGGCCGTCTATCAGATTCATCACCAGCCCGGTAAGAATCTTAGGATAAAAATAGGTTGATTTCTGGGGCATTCGTTCTCCCCCCCTGGCTATCTTCATAACCTCTTCTATTCGAGTGGGATTAAGAAAAAAGACCAGACCCTTAGTCTTTCCGGCTATTTGGATTGCTTGAGCCGGGTCAGCCGAATATTCAATCTTTAGACTTTTATCTTCCGGGGAACCGAGCCGGCCTGGCGGACCGAGCCGGTCTGGCGGACCGAGCCGGTCTGGCAGACCAAGCCGGTCTGGCAGTGTCAATTGACCCAGAATATGGTCAATAAGTAAGTAATGAAGGATGCTGACATCCAATTCTTGAAATGCCTTAGACTTATCTGCCGGCATTATCCCTTTCATGGATTCCGGAGATTCCCTGAGAGAAAGAGAAAAATATTCACTGCCCCCTAAATATAAACCAAAAAGATGGAGTCCTCCGGCCATTCCCAACTCCATCTCCTTAAGCATCTCTTCTCTTTGGTCAAAGGGTTTAATCTCAAAGAATTGCTCAATCCTCTTTTTGATTTGGGCAGGATCGAAATTTAGCGGCCCTGGAATGATCCGGTGAGCAGGAAGGATGGTCATCCCTTCATCGTAGGCGTTTGACAGATAAATCATGGTGAAATTAGCGCCTTCCTGACCCGACCAGGAAGCAGCGCTATCTTGCTTGAGTTGACGGTAATTAAGGGCAGTTTCATACCGGTGGTGACCATCGGCAATGGTGAGACGTTTGTCCTTCATTATTTCGCTTACTGTTTTTACAACATCCTGGTCGGTTATGGCCCATAGTCGATGTTTGATTCCGTCATCCGTGGATAAATCATACAGAGAATGCGTCAGTTTGCGCGTTCTTATGGCTTTACCTATCCGGTCATCCGGGTCTTGATACAAGGCGAATACCTGGCTGGTGTTCGCGCCGGTAGCTTGCATAAGCTTAAGGCGATCCGCCTTCGGCCCCTCAAAGGTTTGTTCATGAAAATCCGCCTTCTCCAATTTAACTAAGCAGATAAAACCCCATCTGGTCTTTTTGGTTCCGTTTAACAGGGTATATTCCTGTTCGTAAAGGTAAAGAGCCGGCTCTTCATCCCGTTTTAAAAGCCCTGAAGTCATCCATTCCTTGAGGGCATCGGCTGCCCGGGTGTATTTATTCCTGGCTTCATTATCTCCCGGACACTCCTTCCCCAGGATAATGCGGATGATATTGTAAGGAGACCGCTGGTAGTATCTCTCCTGCTGCTCCTCTGAAATACAGTCATAAGGGGGGGTAGTTACCAGACTTAAATCACCGACTATCTTGTCCTGATCGTAGCGTATCCCCCTGAATGGTTTAATTTCCGGCATTAGATGTCCTCCTCCTTTATCCCGTAGGAATCTTCCAAATATTCTTTCATTCCCTTAAGAAATTGTTCTGCCTCCTTAATGTCTTCCTCTGCGTCTTCATCTTCGAAAAAGGTGAATATATCATAGTCACCGTTTTCACGCTCATCTTTTATCTTATTTAACACCTTACCAAAATGAGTATCTAATTTGCCACTCTTCACTAAATGAAGCCCAAACATAGATTTAAGTGAGTGACGAGTATTGACGGTAATCCCTTCGGTTAAAAGAACAGCAGATGCGGCATGAAACACGGCATAGTATGCCCTTGAGATAGCATCATCAAAAAAGCCCTCTTTAGCTAAAGATTTGGCGGCAGCTAATTTTTCTGCAGCCTTGTTCATCTGACCAATAATCATATCTCTTACTGTTTGGTCCATAATAATCTTCCTGTCTTAGTTACCTCCATAATAAAAGGTGTTCTCATTACCAGCTTCTTCTCAAAGTCCTTTTCAGAATAGATCTTTAGCGAGATATCAGCCCCATAATCCAGGAGAAAATCTGTTACCAGGTCGTATATTTGATCTATTAAGCGGCGATCTCTTTCCTTAAGAACCAACAGCAGATCATAGTCTGAATAAGGGGCAGCTATTCCTTTGGCCCTGGAGCCAAATAAGATAATCTTCCGGATCCCGGGCTCAAAATCTCTAATTAATCTCCCGGTAAAATTGTCTACGATTTCATCTTCTGTTCTGCGCTCCATCTTCGGATTTCACCTCGCCTTGATTTTCCTCATACTTGTAAATCATACTCGCCACGTAATCAGTACTCCACAATGGCTCTCCGGATTCAGATGCCAGGCCATAAGGAGATTTGCCTGAATAAGGAAACCTGGCCGCTACCTGACCGGTAGTTGAATCAATCTTATAAAGTGACTCACTTTCGGCATCTAAATTCCAGAGATAATTACCATCCCAAACCAGACCTGTGGGATATTGCCCTGGCGAAGGAAAGGAAGTAAGGATAAAACCATCCCGGGCCGAGATGCGATAGATTTTATTCCTGGCGGCATCAGCCACCCAGAGGCAGGCTCCATCCCAGGCCAACCCGGTAGGCAGAGAGCCGGGGTCCAGACCAGGGGCAGGGAAAGAGAGCAGAATCGAACCATCTTCGGGATTCAGTTTATAAATAACCGGGCCAACTATTGTCCTCGGATTCAGGTCAATATTCCAGAGATAACGCCCGTCAAAGACAAGCCCCTCCGGATAGCCGCCAGGAGAAGGAAAGGAAGCAAGAACAACCCCATCTTTTGGGTCGAGCTTGTAAATTCTTGGCCCCTTTTCATCCATTGGTTTCAGATCAACTACCCAGAGATAAGTTCCATCCCAGGCAATGCCTTCGGGCAGGATCTGCGGCGAGGGGAAATGTTTCGAGTTCGGGGCACCCGCTGCCAGGCCGGCTCGGCCCGCCAGGCCGGCTCGGCCCGCCAGGCCGGCTCGGCCTTGTGGGTCGTCGGGTTTTGAGTTGGTTCCTTCCGGGAATATTTCCGTGGAGGGGGAATCGCTCCGGATTGCAGATTGTTCCCCTTCCGGCAGGCTCTTCTGGGAAGAAAAGCCCTCTCCAATTTCGGATTCAGCGCCTTCAGGCAGCATCTCCGGGGAGGAAGAATCTTCTGCCTTTATTTCTCCACCGGCTACAAGGCTAAAAAATATCACTGCCGGGTAGAGCCACCTTTTCATGTTCGCTTCACCTCGCTAAGGGGCGTGAGTATCCGGTTAGCGGCTAACGGCACAGGTCTACAGGAAAAGTATTTTGACCGCAGCCAGGATTACGCCGGTAAGAGCGATCATTGTTCCTGCTATCCACATTGTCTGAGAGCCAATCTGTTTGTAAAAGCCGGCCATCTCTTGATGAAATTTCTCATTCATAGTATCAAGTCGCTGATTAATCTTTACCATCTGTCCACCAAATTGTTCCTCAAGCTTCTCGAACCGCTGGTCAATCTTTTCGAACCGCTGGTCAATCTTTTCGAACCGCTGGTCAATCTTTTCGAACCGCTGGTCAATCTTTTCGAACCGTTCCTCAACCATTATAAATCGTTCATCAAGTAGCCTGTAGATATTTTTTATCTCAGTCTCAATTACAGCCAGCCTTTCTGAAGAGGTTCTTTTAAAATCTTCTACCGGCTGCAATTCTTTCCTTACTTGATTGGCTGTTTTTCTTTCTATTTCGAAAAGAGCCTCTTCTTTAGCTCTAAAAACAGCGCTCTTTTCTATTTCTTCGCCATACTGGATAAACCCTTTGGCAACATCTTTGTCTAATTTTTCTAATAATACCTGGGGGAAAGCGATTACGGGACTCATCTGTTCTTCTCCTTTCCTGCTGATTGTAGGGCAGTGAATTCAGTAGGGACACGGCGACAATTCCGCGATCCGTCATCCGTGTCCGTAGATGGATGATTTGTATCTTCTCAATATTTCGGGGGTCATTGCAGGTAGAAACCAGGTTTCTTGAAGAAACCTGGTTTCTGAGACAATAGTTTGCCCCGAGTTATTGAGAAGATACGCCTTCTTTAGCTATTAGCTCTTTCCCTTCATAAATGCTGAAATCAAGTCAATGGGTACCGGGAAAATAGTAACTGAATTATTTTCTGTGGCTACTTCACTCAGGGTCTGGAGGTATCTAAGCTGAATAGCCACCGGACTCTTAGCTATCTCATCCGCGGCCTGGCGAAGCCTTTCGGCGGCCTGGTATTCACCTTCGGCATTGATAATCTTGGCCCGTCGTTCCCTTTCAGCTTCAGCTTGCTTGGCCATGGCGCGTTTCATCTCCTGAGGTAATTCTACATCCTTGACCTCAACCGTGCTTACCTTTATCCCCCAGGGATCGGTCTGCTCATCAATGATCTGTTGAAGTTTAAGATTGATCTTGTCTCGCTCAGACAGAAGGTCATCCAACTCCACCTGACCCAGGATACTTCGCAGGGTAGTCTGGGCGATCTGCGAGGTAGCCATAAAGTAATTATGTACCTTTGTGACGGCATGGGAAGGATTCATCACCTGGAAATAGACCACGGCATTGATCTTGGCTGGGACATTGTCACGGGTGATCACCTCCTGGGTGGGAACATCCAAAGTAACTATCCTAAGATCCATCTTAACCATCTTATCGATGACCGGGATGATGAAAAAGAGTCCCGGCCCTTTGGCTCCTATCAATCTCCCCAGTCGAAAGATAACCCCCCGTTCGTACTCCTTGACCACCTTAACCGCCGCCGGAACAAGCATTATGATGGCCACAATAATCCCTATCACAACTGATCCCATAAACTTAACCCTCCTCTTTTGATTTCGGATTGCGGATTGCGGATTAAAAGTAAGGCGATGTTCATTGTTACGGACTTATAAGACCTATAAGACTTATAGGTCCTATTGCCAACCCGATGAACAAGGCCGAAATATCTTTCAATCCGCAATCCCGGGTACCCACGAAGTGGGTGCGCAATCTATTTTACCTGTGAGACCCTCAACCTCGGCCCCACTACTTCAACCACCTTAACTTCAGTGCCCCTGGAGACATCTTCATCTGCCATCCCGGTCCAATAGGCCCCATCCACGTAGATCATACCTTTTCCGTGGACAAAGTCCTCCTTTGTATAACCAATGGCGCCGATTAACCCCTCCTCTCCTGTTGTTACTTGTTTCTGATGAACCTCAAGTACTTTAGCCACGGCGAAAAGAATAAACAGACTGGTTAAGCCCACCACCCCGATGATAAGACTCCGGCTAATGATAAAGAAGGGAGCAGAAGCAGTATCAATGAGCATAAAAGACCCCAGAGTAAGGGCGGTTATACCACCTAAGGCCAGGACACCGTAACTGGCAACCTTTATTTCCAGAATCAGAAGGATGATCCCCAGGATGATAAGAAGAAGCCCGGCTAAATTTATCGGCAGGGTCTGAAGGGCAAAGAAGGCCAGGATAAGGCAGATTCCCCCGGCTACAGCCCCAAGCCCAATACCCGGAGAGGCAAATTCATAGATCAGGCCGTAAATACCAAGGATAAGAAGGACATAAGCAATATTAGGATTGGCAATGGCGTGCAAAAAATTATCCCTGAAGTTCATGCCTGAAAAAGTGACCGTTGCCCCTTCGGTCTTCAGGGTAACTGTATCCGGATCAAGATAGACCCTGGTTCCATCAAGTTTTTTGATCAAATCCTCACGATCGTCGGCCACCAGATCAATTACTTTTTTTTCAAGGGCTTCCACCTCAGTAATCGAGACGCTTTCGGAAACGGATAATTTGGCCCATTCAAGGTTTCTCCCACGTTGGCCAGCGATACTTTCCATGGTACTCAAGGCATCATTGAGTATCTTCTTCCCCAACTCTTCATCTTCGATCTTTTGCCCCATTTGAACCGGGTGGGCAGCCCCAATATTGGTGCTGGGAGACATGGCCGCCACATGGGCCGCTAAGGTAATAAATGTCCCGGCAGAAGCCGCTTTTGCCCCACGAGGAGAGACATAGACCACTATCGGCACCCTGGCGTTCAAGATACCCTTCACGATATCGTGCATGGAATCCATTAATCCACCCGGGGTATCCATCTCAATAATCAGACACTCGGCCTTATCCTCTTCCGCCTGCTTGATATTTCTGATAATGTAACCGGCGACAATAGGATCAATTACTCCATCCGCCCGAATGACTCTTACCATTGCGGATTTCGGATTTCGGATTTCGGATTGCTCTGACTTCTGACTTCTGACTTCTGATCCCTGATTTCTGTCTTCTGATTTCTGGTCAGGATAGACAGGAGCAACCCTCCCAGACACCATGACTATTCCTATAAGGACAAAAAAGATACTAATCAGTCTACGCATATTACCTCCAACAGTTTAGGATGGCTCTATCTTAAGTTAGGCACATTTTTAGGCTTGCAAAACTAACCGCCCTCTCTGCAATTCAGGCGTAATTCGCAAATTAAATTTTCCCGCATACGGCTTTTTCGGTTCAATACCTTTTTCCCGGCAGAACTTGAAATATTCTTCCATCGTGCAGACAAACTCTTTTTCAAGCTCCTCCACGGATGAGCCATAAAACGTATTAGGTGTGGCATTGATCACCGTACCGCAAAACAACTTCATATCCGGGTCGTATTCAATCTTTGCGATATAGCCCTTGTATTCCATCGTATTCATGAGTTCACCCCGCAGTCCATCAAAAAGCTTCTGAGCGATGCAACCGCGCCCTTATCCATGTTGGGCGAGGGATGTGGTTTGTGCTGGATGATCGCATTTCCATTCAGCAAAATGCTCACCCGTGATCCTTCGCGTGATTCGTCCACCTCCGCACCCAGTGCATCGAGCAAGGAAACCACATCTCTCCATTTCACGTTTCCGCTGACCGGGCGGGAGAAAATCAGTTCGAGCGTCTTTTGATCGTGGATTTCGACAGGGCGCTATCGGTTTTGTCTATTTTTTAAGCTTAGAAG
>JASEGY010000280.1 GCA_030019105.1 bacterium
TAGCCTATCTTGAATTCGCTTACCCCAAAATATTTATCTTAAGAGCTATAGTATACCTTGTCAGAAGGGCTTTGTCAAGCTAAAAAACTACTAATGAGGTAGGATATCTGTATACACGCTTCGCTTGAGTGTGGGCATCGGTGATTTTAGATGGGATCTGAACAGTTGCGATGTTAGGATTATGAGGCATGAAGAAGGGGAGCTTATTGGTAAGAAACTGGCCTTGTTTAGCACTAACAGAAGACAGGTTTCTTCGAGAAACCTGTCTTCTCAGGACTCAATGGATAAACCATTCTTCTAAACATTTGCGACAGATGTAATGGCAATCCGTACCTTTGAAAAAGATGGAATGATGCCTTTCATCCTCAGGGATACTACGGTTGCAATAATAGCATACATTATTCATCTTGACTCACCTCACTTTAATTACAATAGCCTTCATAAAAGCTAAAGGTAGTGACGCTATCCACACTCAGGAGTTAATCCTTTAGGATTTCATTATGAAAGGCTAAAGCCTAAAATCCGAAATATAGCTTGCTTTAGCTTTCGTGTGCCTCATTGTTTAATTAAGAGTTAAGAGTTAAAGTATCCGGAATTCTTCACTCTTCACTCTACTTCCAGCCCCTTAATTTGCCAGCCTTCTCCTTCAAGGAGAGCGGCTTGATAATATTTCCCTGCCCTGGTATGGAGCAAAATCTTGTCATTGGGGGAAAATTCGTAGGTGGTCATTTCGCCCCCTTTAAAAGATCCTTTCTCTAATTTAGCCAGGCTTCCTTCTCTATTTATCTGTAAAGAAAGTATCTCTCCTGTGCCAGCATCCTTCAGGTTGATTACATCTCCCTCACTCAAATCTTTGGAACGATAGAAGACAGACTGGTCTTCTCCCTCTCTTTTTTCCGGACGAACCAGCCATTCTCCGGATTCCGGGACTTCAATCTGATAATCTCCGTGTTCACCGGCGCTCTTAATATGGATTACATCACCGGGGCGAACCTTAAGGGTGGTGACGTCATCCCCTGTTAGGATAGCCCTGTCATACTGCTCCAGGCAGCCGACCTTAAAACCGGATACGGCGCCGGTTTCAATATTGATAATGTTGACCACATCCAGGCCGTGCTGAACTTCATCTATGTAATAGTCTCTTCCCTTTGATCCACTTTCTGCTTCTATAATCCAGTCCCGCTCCCTTGACACCTCTATTCGGTAGCTTTCCTGACTGCCTTCACCTCTAAGACGAAGCACATCCTGCGAAGAAAGGGTAATAGTCTCAGCTTCTAACATCCGCCCGAATCCCTGTTTTAAGTTGCCGGAATCATCCATACTTAGCGTAGTTGCCTCTCCGGTATCCTGATTAACAAGATTTATTGTCTCGCCTGCCTTGATCTGATATTCGTGCTCCTGCGGGGGACGAAAGGCCGAGCCGGCCTGGCAACCCGAAAAGAAGCCCTCCTGTAAAGAATCACTCAGAAAGGCAGAAATAGAGGCTGTATATTCTTCATGTTCAGCCTGAACAGTGTTGAGTATTTCAGATAATCTCAAGGATATCTGAAGCTCCAGGTAAGAAAGCGGCTTGTTTTCAAAAGGGGAGGCCGAGCCGGCCTGGCGGGCCGAGCCGGCCTGGCAGGAGAGGGGGATGAAATCTTGCCCTTCAATTGAAGGGTATGATTCAGAACCCGAGACGAACGATTCGATTTCTTTAGAGACAATCTCTTCCTTTTTACCAAGATAATATTTAATACCTGCCTGCACGTTTTCCTTCAGGATGGACTTTTGTCTTTCTTCGAGGGTATAAAAGGGAAGAGGGTTGTTAGAGGGTTGATTAACTGTCCTATTAGACTTAACAGTAGAACTTGCCTGCACATAAGTAGATAATAAGCCGATCATTTTTCTCCTCCTTGAGATATTATTCTTGAATCCTTTCTTAGTATTATTATCGGCAGGAGAGGAAAAAACTTTAGCTAATATCTAAAGATTGTAGAATATTTACTCTATTAGCATAAAATGGTAATGAAAGTTTATCCATTTATAAATCCAGCCTCATTCCATCCTGGGCGGCCTTAACCTTTATACCAGTCTCCTCTTCAAGCTGGGCGGCTAATATCCACGGTTTAGCCCGAAGCATGTCCCTCCCAAAATGAGTGAGAATAGCCAGCCTGGGAGATATCCCTTTAATGATCTGTCGGGCATCCTGGAGGTTGAGATGTTCAGCATTTTTTGGTTCAATCAGGAGTGTATTGATAATAATTACATCCGCCTTGTAGGCCTCAATTAGGGCAGGAAAGAACCTGGTATCGCTAATGTAGGCCAGAGTAAGATTCGGGGTCTCAAATTTAAAGCCGTAGGTCTGGGTATTATGATGGATATGGGCGATAGGGGTAGTAAATCGCAGATTTCCTGTCTGATAAAGGGCTTTTTCTTTCAAGGTGCGAATCTCTGCCGGGTAATCACGGATATATCTCAGGATGACCGGATCCGGGTCAAGGGCGTCCTCCGGAGCGAAGACGATCCCTCTCTTTTTTCTTCCCCCCTCGGTCATCGCTTCAATAAGAACATTTACATCTGCTGAATGATCAAGGTGCCGGTGAGATAAAATAATGGCATCAAGGTTGGTCGGGTCAAGCTTTGGCCTGGCGGAACATATCTTAACTAATGCCCCCGGGCCAGGGTCGATATGCACATTTGTCCCGGCTAGAGAAAGCCAGATTCCACCTGAAGCCCGGAGCTGTTTGGCCACCGCAAACCTTGCCCCGGCGGTTCCTAAGAATTTGATGTAGTCTCGATCTTCCATTTTAGAAATTATCCCCGGCTTTCACGCTCTCCTTTTCGGGCATTGTTCATTGTTTCGGCCAACAGCGCACCTTCCCGAAAGCTTGAAGCTTTCGGGAGGGTAAGGTTGCAAGTCTAACTGGCCGAAATGATGAATAATGCTCCTTTTCGCATAACATTCTACCATAGAAGGGCTAATTTTACAAGGACAAAAAACATTGTTGACCTTGAGGTCTGACCATGTTATACTGTAATTCGAATTACGGCGATGGTCATCGTTTCGGCCATTTAAAAACAATGAGGCACACGAAAGCTAAAGCAAGCTATATTCCGGATTTTAGGCTTTAGCCTTTCATAATGAAATCCTAAAGGATTAACTCCTGAGTGTGGATAGCGTCACTACCTTTAGCTTTTATGAAGGCTATTGTTTAAAAATAGGAAGTAAGAAATGGGAAATTAGGAAGTAAATCAAGATAAGATGGAGTTGTAGCACTATGCCTTCCTCCTTGATTGTTGATGGTTATAATGTACTCAATGCCTGGCCGGAACTAAGAAGACTAATTAGAACGGCAGGTTTGAAAGGGGCAAGAACAGAACTTATCCGGTATCTTTCCACTTACCAGGAGTACACCGGCGTAGAAGTAACCCTTGTCTTTGATGGCCGGAAAAAAGGGGTGGCCGGGCTGGGGAAAGCTTCAGGGGACGAGCCCATAAAGGTCGTTTACTCCAAAGAAGGAGAGACAGCCGATACATACATCGAAAGATTGGTTTATCAGAGTGACGAACCTGGTTCTATTCAAGTAGCTACTTCAGATCGCCAATTAAAGCTTATTGTCCTGGGTATGGGGGCAAGGCAGATCCCGTCCAGGGGTCTGGAGAAAGAAGTGCTCACGACCATCGAAGAGTTTGAACAGGAGTATCTTCTCAATAACTTGGGGCACAGAAACCAGGTTTCTTCAAGAAACCTGGTTTCTACCCACAAGTGCCCCGAAATATTGAGAGGATACGAACAGGAACATATCGTTAAACCGGAATATGGACAAAAGCTCGAAGAGAGGATTGACTTCCATGCGTTACCCCGGTTTTTAGAAAAAAAAGAGCGGCCCGGGGGAAAGAAGACCTCTGTCTCATCTTCCCCTCAACTATACGATCTTTCCCCCATCCGCAGCAGCAAAGCAGAAGATATTGATCTCAATATGCTGGATTCCTATCTTCAGAAGGTATACAATCGTTCGATGGATGAGATCGATATCTCCCTGATCGACATCTTAAAGAATACGGAAATACTGACTGATCATAAACCGGGCGAAGTATCCACTGTAGCCGGTTTGCTCTGCTTTGGCAAGAATCCGCAGCAATATCTGCCTCAGGCAGTCATTAATATGGCTTGCTACGAAGGAGAAGAGGTAATAGACCAAATTGAGATAAAGGGAACCCTGTCGGATCAGATAGAAAATGGGGTAGGTTTTATCAAGGGGAATAGCCGTTTTTCCATAAGTGATTTCAGGTGGTATCCGGAAGAGGTCATAAAAGAAATCCTGACCAATGCTGTCGCTCATCGGGATTATTCTATGACTGATTCTGCCATAAAGGTGCTTTTATTCGATGACCGCCTTGAGTTCTACTCTCCGGGCCGAGCCGGCCTGGCGGGCCGAGCCGGCCTGGCGGGCCTCCTTTTGGGGAGGATGAGGGTGAAAGAGGTCGTCAACCGTTGCTTTTTAAGAAATCCGACTATTGCCAATTTCTTGTTTCTTCAAGGTTTCATGACCCGCATGGGCTCAGGGATAGCCAATATCAAACGGGAACTAAGAGAACAGGGTTATCAGGAACCGGAGCTATTCCAAACAGAAACAGAGTTTGCCGTCCGATTATCTGCACAATTACTTTAGTTTATAGAACTATACTCTTGAGATACTATAGTAATAATAATAGTAATAATATGAGGGGGGGGGGTCCGGGGGGGGAGACTAATAACTCACCCAAATTGTGAATAACTCCCTAACCCGCTGCAATTATTACTCATACCCACCTCTTTTTTAAAAGGTGTTGTTAATAAGTTGTTAGTAAACTGTTAGTAAATCTGTTAAAAAGTTTAGTTGCAAGCGTTTACATCTTAGCCATCAACTGCTGAAAAAGCGAGTCTTACACCAACCCAACCTAACCAAAATGGCCGAAACGATGATCATCGCCGTTATTTATTTCCCGAGTCCCCTATAATAACTGCTACATCCCGGATACATGGAGAATTTCAGATGCCAGAGTACTCTTGAGCTTCTTTGTGAACTTGAGGGACGTAGTTAAAAAACGTAAAAAACAGAGGCACCCTTCAAAAAAG
>JASEGY010000281.1 GCA_030019105.1 bacterium
CTGGTGAGTGGTAGTCTGGTAAATACCAGGCCACCACTCACCAGACAACCAGACAACCAGACAACCAGACACCAGACTCGAAACTTACCTGGAAATGAACGCTTATCTTAGACTTTTAAATTACGTTAAGCCATACCGCTGGATGCTTTTAGTCGCTTTTATCTGCATGGGAGTTGGTTCGGCTTGCACCCTGGCTCTCCCGTGGATGATACGCAATCTTATCCAGAAGGCCTTAGATGCAAACGACCTGACGAGCTTAAACTTAGTTATTTTAATTTCAGCTATTATTGTTGTTATCTTAGCCGTAGCCAGCTATGGGGAACAGTTCTTGATGAATTATGTTGCCCAGCGAATTATTTTTACTCTCAGAAACCAGATATTTACCAGGTTGACTACCTTATCTTTAAAATATCATATCAGCCAGCGAACCGGTGAAATGATGTCGAGGGTGATCAATGATGTGAATATTCTCCAGGGCTTTATTGACTCAACAGTAGTCAGACTTATTCAAGAACCTTTAGTTCTTTTGGGCGGTATTGGCTTTCTCTTTTATCTTCACTGGAAACTGGCCTTACTTTCCCTTGTCCTGGGACCACTTATTGCGATAAGTATCACTAAATTCGGCCAAAAAATGCGCAAGGTATCTATGCGGATTCAGGAAAAAATGGCTGATTTAACTGCTCTCCTAAACGAGGTTATCAGGGGCATTCAAGTAGTTAAACTCTTTGGTAGAGAAGGCTATGAGAATAATCGATTTGAGCAGGAAAACCAAAGATATTTCAAGCTTTATCTTAAAGGGACCAAGTTGCAAGCGGCTTCTACCCCCAGTATTGAACTCCTCGGTTCGATGGGCATTATCATCGTCCTCTGGTATGGAGGCCGCGAAGTTATCGCCGGCCATCTGACCACTGGCGATTTGATTACCTTTGCCCTTTACTTACTGACTATCTCTATGCCGCTGCGAAGGTTGTCCAGGGCTAATATGGCTATTCAGCAAGCGGCCGTAGCCGGAACACGAATATTCCAAATTATTGATCTTCAGGAAACCCTGCCTGAGGTTCCTGATGCTGCTAAGATAGAACCACTATCCGGCAAGATAGAATTCTTAAATACTTCTTTTGGCTACAATGGTCAGAATGTTCTCCATCAGATAAACCTGGAAATCAAGCCAGGGGAAGTGATTGCGCTGGTGGGGCCGTCAGGTGGGGGGAAAACAAGCCTGACAGAGCTTATCACCAGGATGTTTGACCCTACTTCCGGCTGCGTAATGATAGATGGCTATGATCTAAAGAAGTTAAATTTAGAATCTCTGAGGAGACAGATTGCGGTTGTTCCCCAGCAGACGATCCTCTTTTCCGGCACCGTTGCTGAAAATATCGGTTATGGCCGGGCTGATGCCTCTTTTGACGATATCGTTGAAGCGGCTAAGGCCGCTAATGCCCATAACTTTATTATTAAGCTGGAAGACGGATATAATACTCCTATTGGAGAGGATGGGGTCAAGCTATCGGGAGGAGAGCGGCAGAGGCTGGCTATTGCCCGGGCCATTATTCGACAGCCGGCCATACTCATCCTTGATGAAGCTACCTCAAATCTTGATACGGAATCTGAGGCCTTAGTGCAGGATGCCCTGTCCCGGATAATGAGGCATCAAACCACTATTGTGGTGGCCCACAGGCTTTCAACTGTGGTCAGGGCAGATAGAATCGCAGTCATTAATAAGGGGCAAATTGTAGAAATTGGCCGGCATAAAGAATTGTTGGCCAGAGGTGAACTATACAAGATATTGTATGAGGGACAGGTAATGGAGTAATTAATTATGAATAAGGTTGGTCTTATTGCCGGAGGAGGGGGAATCCCGTTACTTCTGGCCAGAGAGATTAAAAAGAAGGAAGAATGCCTCATCGTCATAGATGTAACCAAAGATAATCGCTTTGAGGGAGAAATAGACCCGGTCTACCACCTTGGTTTAGGGAGAATAAATGAAATCATTCAGACCTTGCATCGGGAAAAGGTGGAAAGAATTATTATGATCGGGAAGGTAGATAAAGGGATACTTTTTGCTCAACCTGACCTGGATGAGCGGACCTATTTCTTGCTTAAAAAACTGCCCAATAGAAACGACACCTCCATTATGCAAGCCATAGTTAATGAATTGGAAGGGGAAGGGATAAATGTCCTGGACCAGACTAAATATCTTTCAGAATGGCAGCCATCAAAAGGGGTTTTGACTAAAAAGGAACCAAACCCTTCCCAGGAGCGGGATATTGAGTATGGTTTATCCATGGCCCGAAAAATAGCCGAGCTTGATATTGGTCAAACAGTAGTAGTTAAGGAACAAACTATTCTGGCTGTAGAAGCCATTGAGGGGACGGATGCCGCTATTCAACGGGGAGGGAAGTTAGGTGGAGACGGCGTAGTAGTAGTGAAGGTGAGTCGTCCTTATCATGATGTCCGCTTTGACGTCCCGGCCGTAGGTGTAGATACCATTACTACTATGAGGGAAGTTAAGGCCGCCGTGCTGGCTGTTGAGGCCAGAATGACCTTGATGGTGGAAAGAGACCGGGTGCTGGAAGAGGCCAATAATGATGGGATTATTATCGTGGCGGTTTAGTATATTTAAGTTTCGAGTTTCGAGTTAAAAGCTTGCGGGATCTGATTGCTCAGGATATTTATCCTGAACGATCGGTGGTACATTCTTCGCCTCTGACACCTGAACGCTTACAGATAATGAAATATAAAGGATATACTGCTGAAATTGAATATGATGTAAAGGATATTCTTAGATATCTTGAGGCTGAGGAAGGAGGAGAGGAAGGATATGAATGAAGTGAGAAAATATGAAATTGATATTTTCCCTGATCCGGAAGACCAGAGTTGGTTCTGCGCCAGAGTACCCGATATTCCCACTATTTTTACTGGAGGGGCATCCTCTGAGGAGGCGCTCAAGAATGCAAAAGAGGCTATTAATGGCTACTTAGATGTCTGTGCAGAGGATAACCTTCCTGTTCCGGAACCAACAAGGTTTTACACTGAAGAACTTGCTGTACGATTTCCAAAGGGTTTGCACCGTGCCATAATAAAAGAAGCAGAACAAAAGGAGGTGAGCATTAACGAGTTGATTATATCTCTTTTAAGCCGGACTATGATCAACATACAGGGGAGTAAAACTAAAGCGAAAGTATGAGGAGGTTAAAAGATGCGAAAAGGTCTAATGTCATTAGTGGCAGGTTTTATGTGTTTGAGCCTGATCGGCTGCGGGAAAGGCCATGATAAGGCAAATTCTATCCAGATCAAAGGTTCGGACACGATGGTCAACCTTGTTCAGGCCTGGACTGAGGCCTTTATGGAGGCCAATCTTGGTTCTTATATCGCTGTCACCGGGGGTGGATCAGGAACCGGAATCGCGGCGCTTCTTAACGGAACATGCGATATCGCTATGTGCTCCAGGAAGATGAAGGGGAAAGAAATAGAACTGGCTAGGGAAAATGGGATTGAGCCAAAAGAGATGACAGTTGCCCTTGATGGATTAGCCGTAGTTGTCCATCCCTCTAATCCGATTGAAGGACTTACCATTTCGCAGCTCTCTGATATCTTCACCGGCAAGGTCACAAATTGGAAAGATGTGGGTGGTAAAGAAGGGAAGATTCTGGTTGCTTCCCGTGAGGTTAACTCCGGGACGCATGTTTATTTCAAAGAACATGTGCTTGCTAAGAAAGAGTACGGTGCAGAGGCCTTACTTATGCCATCTTCCCAGGCAGTGGCGGACGAAGTGGCCCAAAATCAAAATGCTATCGGCTACTATGGAATGGGTTATATTAGTCCCAACCAGAAGGCAATTAAGGTAGCCAAAGACGAAAACTCCCTCTTTGTCGCCCCCATTCTCGATAATGTAACAAATGGCGATTATCATATTTCCCGGCCTTTGCTGATATATACTAATGGAGAACCCACCGGGCTGGTAAAGAAATTCCTCGATTTTGTCTTGAGTGCAGAAGGACAGGAGATTGTTAAAAAGATCGATTTTGTGCCGGTAATTTAAGGGAGGATGATTTTGCTAACAAAGCGATGGAGCAAACAGCGTCTTAAAGAGGGCTTAATTGAAAATATTGTTAAGCTCAGCGGGGTAACTTGCATCATTATAGTGACTTTAATCTTCCTTTTCCTTCTTAAAGAAGGGCTTTTTATGTTTAAGGTAGTCACCCCTCTTGATTTCCTGTTTGGCAAGGCCTGGCATCCTATTTCCGAGCCGCCTTCTTTTGGTATCCTGCCTCTTATTCTTGGCTCTTTTTTTGTCACTGGAGGAGCCGCCCTTCTGGCGTTACCCTTAGGAATAGCCTGCGCTGTTTTTATTGCCGAGATTGCTTCCCCAAAAGTGAAAGAGGTTGTCAAGGTAGGGGTGGAATTCCTGGCGGCTATCCCCAGCGTAGTAATTGGGTTTATTGGGATGGTGGTTTTAGCGCCGGTAGTACAGACCTTATTTGATCTTCCCACCGGCCTGACAGCCCTGACAGGTTCTGTTATGCTGGCTCTGATGTCTATGCCTACTATTGTGAGTATTACCGAAGACGCGATTACGGCTGTTCCCAAACAGTACCGGGAAGCGGCCCTGGCCATAGGGGCAACTAAATGGCAAATGATCTGGCGGGTGGTTCTCAGGGCGGCCTACCCGGGGATAATTGCCGGTTGTATGTTAGGGATAGGACGGGTGATCGGAGAAACGATGGCTGTAATGATGATCACCGGAAATGCAGCCAGGATCCCTCACTCGTTGTTCCAGCCGGTAAGGACACTTACCGCCACCATTGCCGCTGAAATGGGAGAAACTGTCCAGGGCAGCGACCATTATGCGGCCCTCTTTGCCATCGGCCTTGTGCTTTTTGCAATCAGCTTTGTAATAAACCTTACGGCAGACATCTTTTTGCATAGGGAGATAAGATAAGAGGGATCAGGAGTCAGAGGTCAGGGGGCAGGATGCAATGTTAGATGGCGCGTAATGTGACCAACCTTGAACCCCTGACTCCTGCCCCCTGACCCCTGATCATTCTATAGTGGTTAAGAAAAAGATTTTGGGGTTGGCTATCCTTTGGAGTTCAG
>JASEGY010000282.1 GCA_030019105.1 bacterium
CCTCTGAACCTGACAACCTGAACGGGTTCTACCATAACTTTTGAAGAGGATACCTATTTAGGCGATTTAAAAAGATACAAGAAATCCAAATGGCTGGAGGAGTGATATGGACGAAGCAATTACTGAAATCCTCGGAGTCAAAAGGAGGGTTGCGAGCCTGTTGGATGTCGCAGACATTATTGAGCAGGGCCTCTCTCCGCGAGCAATCGACAGCGTGAAGGTCGCTCTCAAATTGAGCGATCACGAAATCTCCGCTGCACTTGGGGTGAGCATGAAAACGGTCAGTCACCTTCGTGCGCAGCCCAAAAAGAAACTAACGGTTGTGGTTGGAGACCGATTATTTCGTGCGACGCACCTGTTTGCACTGGCCAAGTCCGTACTGGGGAATGCGGATTCGGCTCGCGAATGGCTTCGCACTTCCCAGATCGGTCTAAACAATAGGGTTCCGTTGGAGTTGATGAATACCGAGGCGGGAACACGCGAAATTGAAGATCTGCTGGGAAGGATTGAGTACGGAGTCCTTTCGTGATAAGAGCATGGCGATTGGTCAAGAAAGCCCGCGAGGCCGAAGCATTTTCGGGAGAGGGGGCGCGTCACTATGCTGGCCGTTGGAATAACTTCAGAACTGCTGTGGTCTACCTCTCGGACAGCTTGTCTCTTGCAGCTCTTGAACTGTTCGTACACCTGGGTTCGGCTCACAAGGGGATGACCTTCGCTACATTCCTCGTTGAGATACCGGACGAAGTTAAAGTTGAAGTGCTGCCTGAGGAGATTCTTCCCAAAAACTGGCGTGACCAACCACCGTCGGATGAATGCAAAGACATCGGGACGAAATGGGTAAGGGGCAGGACTGCCGCCGTTCTGCAAGTTCCTTCTGTTGTCGTGCCCGTACAGAACAACTACGTCATCAATGTTGGCCATACAGACTTTCGTAAGCTTGTGGTTTCACAGCAGGAGGATTTCACGTTTGATCCGAGAATGTGGAAGTAGTGAAACGGTGAACAACGCTCCAACGAAAGACTTCCGCCGACGTGTATTTATACTTCTGGAGTGAGGAAACTATGTCATTACAACTCAAGCCGCGTTTGACACTGATAAGCCCGGAAGAGTACCTGGCTATTGAGCGCAATGCCGAACATAAAAGCGAATACTTTGATGGCGAAATCTTTGCCATGGCCGGAGCCGGCAAACGGCACAATCTTATTGTGACCAATATTGTTCGAGAGTTAAGTCTGCAGATGAAAGGGCGCCCGTGTGAAGTATACTCAAACGATATGCGAGTCAAAGTCAGCTCAACAGGACTGTATACCTACCCGGATGTAGTCGTAATGTGCGGCACATCTCAGCTTGAGGATGACCAGCAGGATACTCTGCTCAATCCAACTGTAATTATCGAAGTGCTTTCCAAGTCCACCGAAAGCTATGACCGGGGTGGAAAGTTTGCCCACTACCGAAGGCTCGAAACCCTGGCTGAATATATTCTGGTTGCCCAGGACAAGTGCTTTGTGGAACACTACATCCGGCAGCCGGACAACCAATGGCTGCTTTCAGAGATAGGCAGCTTGCAAGACACCGTTCAACTGCCTTCGATCAAGTGCAGCCTGGCGCTGACCGAGGTCTATGACAAAGTTGAGATAGGTAATTCATTGCAAATTTAGCATTTTAAATTTAGCATTGCAAATTTAAAATGCTAAATGCTAAATTTGCAATTTAAAATGAGATATGAACAATCGATCGACTAACAAGGTAATTATTTTAGGAAGTTCCGCCCTTAAGATTGGGGAGGCCGGAGAGTTTGACTACTCCGGAAGCCAGGCCATCAAGGCGCTTCAAGAGGAAGGGATCTATACTGTCCTGGTGAATCCCAATATTGCCACTATTCAAACCTCAGATTACCTGGCTGACAGGGTTTATTTTCTGCCGGTAAATGCCCACTTTGTTGGCAAAGTAATTGCTAAGGAAAGACCGGACGGCATCCTTCTGGGGTTTGGAGGACAGACCGCGCTTAACTGCGGCATTGAATTGGCGCAAGCTAATATCCTGGCTGAATACGGGGTAAAGGTCATGGGAACACCTCTTCAGACCATTCAGGATACTGAAGACAGGAGTCTTTTTGTAAAGAAACTGACCGAGATAGGGGTTAGCGCGCCGGCCAGCAGAGCGGCGGAGAGTTTAGAAGAGGCCTTAGAGGTTGGGCGGGAGCTTGGGTATCCGGTTATGGTCAGGATCGCTTATGCCCTGGGTGGCCTGGGTTCCGGGATATGTTTTACCGAAGAGGAGTTAACGGAACGAGCCACGAAGGCCTTTTCCTATACACATCAGATACTTGTCGAGGAACGACTGGAGGGGTGGAAGGAAGTAGAATATGAAGTAGTTCGAGACAGGTTCGATAACTGCATCACTGTCTGCAACATGGAAAATTTCGACCCGATGGGCATTCATACCGGTGAAAGTATTGTCGTGGCTCCCAGTCAGACCCTGACTAATAGTGAATACCATAAATTACGCGATATTGCCATCCGAGTAATAAGACATTTGGGTATTGTCGGAGAATGTAATATTCAATATGCCCTGGACCCTGACTCTGAGGAGTATCGAGTAATTGAAGTAAACGCAAGATTATCCAGGAGTTCGGCCCTGGCCTCAAAGGCCACTGGCTATCCCTTAGCTTTTATCGCTGCTAAATTAGCCCTGGGCAAAAGTCTCCCTGAACTTGAAAATTCAGTCACCCGCAGCACGAGCGCCTGCTTTGAACCCGCCCTGGACTATATCGTGGTCAAGATACCCCGTTGGGACCTGAAAAAGTTCAAGATGGTATCTAAACGAATTGGCACCGGCATGAAATCGGTCGGTGAAGTAATGGCAATCGGCAGGAAGTTTGAAGAGGTCTTGCAGAAGGCGCTTCGGATGCTGGAGATTGGGGTTGATGGTCTGGTCTGCAATCCCCATCTAAACTTCAATGACCTTAAGAAAGAACTGGCTGAGCCTACGGATGAACGGGTATTTGCCATCCCTGAGGCCTTGAAGCAAGGCTTTTCCATAGAAGAAATATCTGAGCTTTCCAGGATAGACAAGTGGTTTATCTACAAGATAAAAAACATCGTTGACATTGAAGAGGAAATCAAGAAATACACCCTGGATACATGTCCCGATGAACTCCTGCTCAGGGCAAAACAGACCGGGTTCTCGGATAAGCAGATAGCCTTTCTCCTGGGTTCCAGTGAGATTGTTTTGCGAAACAAAAGGAAGGAGGCCGGAATCACTCCCTGCATAAAACAGATCGATACTCTGGCAGCAGAGTATCCGGCCAGGACAAATTATCTTTATCTTACTTATAACGGAACAGAGGATGACGTATCCTTTGATGAACCTGACTCAGTGGTGGTACTTGGCCCCGGGGCTTACCGGATCGGCAGCAGCGTAGAGTTTGACTGGTGTTGTGTCAATGCTGTCCATACCCTGAGAGAACTCGGATATACTACTATCATGATCAATTACAATCCGGAGACAGTAAGTACAGACTATGATGAGTGCGACAAACTATATTTTGATGATCTCTCTTTAGAAACGGTGCTGGATATTTATGAAAAGGAAAACCCGATGGGGGTTATTATCTCCATGGGAGGGCAAATACCCAACAACTTAGCGATGAAACTCGAGGAGGCAGGCGTCAAAATCCTGGGCACTCCGGCCGTAAGTATAGATAATGCTGAGAACCGGCACAAATTTTCCGACCTCTTGGACAGACTGAATATCTCCCAGCCGGAATGGAAGGAAGTAACTTCAGTTGAAGAAGCAAACCGATTTGCCGGTGCGGTGGGATACCCTGTATTAGTTAGGCCATCTTATGTGCTTTCAGGGGCGGCTATGGCCGTGGCGGTCAGTGATAAAGAGTTAGTGAAATTTCTGAGTAAGGCCGCCGAAGTATCGAGAGAATATCCCATAGTAATAAGTAAATTTATCTTAAATGTTAAGGAGATAGATATTGATGCCGTGGCTAAAAACGGGGAGATAATGGCTTATGCTATCTCAGAACACGTAGAAAATGCGGGTGTTCATTCCGGGGATGCGACCCTGGTTCTTCCTCCCCAGAGGACATATCTGGAAACTATTCGACAGATCAAAAAAGTTACCAGGCGGATTGCCGGGGCATTGAAAATAAATGGCCCTTTTAATATCCAGTTTCTGGCCGAGAACACAGACGTGATGGTCATAGAATGTAATCTGCGTGCCTCCAGAAGTTTTCCTTTTGTCTCCAAGATATTCAAGGTTAATTTTATCGACCTGGCCACCCGGGTTATTATGAATAAACCGGTCTCCATTGTTGACAAATCTTTCTTTGAATTGGACTATGTCGGTGTGAAAGCGCCCCAGTTTTCTTTTGCCCGGCTCGAGGGGGCTGATCCGACAGTCGGGGTAGAGATGGCCTCTACCGGAGAGGTCGGCTGCCTGGGAGATGACTTTGAGGAGGCCTTTCTCAAGGCCCTTATTTCAGTAGGGTGTCATCTCAAGATAAAGTCTGTTCTTCTCTCCACCGGGCCTATCGAGAGTAAGGCCGCCTTTCTGGGAGATAGCCGGACATTGAAGTCAATGGGAATAAAGCTTTACGCGACTAAGGGGACCGCAGATTTCATGCGGGAAAATGGAATTGAAGTAGAAACGCTTCACTGGCCGCTGGAAAAGATCTCGCCCAATATTGTAGATTACATTAAAAATAAAAAGGTCGATCTGGTCATTAACATCCCCAGGACCTTCCAGGAAGAAGAACTCACCAATGACTACATTATCCGTCGTCTCAGCGTAGACTTTGTCATTCCCCTCATTACAAATATCCAGTTAGCCCAGAGATTTGTCGAAGCTATCCATCGAAAGGCAGACCATGACCTGGAGATAAAAAGCTGGCAGGAATATAAGACAATAGGCAGTGCTCAGTAAAAATTTTTATTGACAACAATACTTTCTTTATGTTAAACTATTAGGACTAATGTAATCGTTCAGGTATCAACTTTTGGGGACGGTTCATAATCTATAGTATTTAAGAAAAAGATTTTGGGGTTGGTTGTAATTGGAGTTTAGGCTTT
>JASEGY010000283.1 GCA_030019105.1 bacterium
TGAACCCTGAACTTTGAACCCTTTGGCTCTTACCCTTAGATTTGAAGAGGATACTGGTTTTTCGTGTTTCCATCTTTTATGAGACCATAACCATAAGGATGGATTATTTAAGATATCTTTTTCCAGTCTCCTGGTATAAATTTCTGATATTTCCCCTTTTTTTGTGTCTTTAGGGTTTTCACAAAGCATTTCTGTCTGCATTTCATAGTACCCTCTTTTAATGCGGTTAATACTTATATAAACAATAGGATAATTTAGTTTTGAAGCTATTATTTCCGGCCCCAAAAAAAGAGGAGTATCCTGATTTAAAAATCGGGTCCAATATGCATTTCCAGGAAAAGGAGTTTGATCAGCAATAAAGGCTGTAGCATTTATTTCATCATCTTTACGCAGACTGATCATTTTTCTAAAAGTTTCCTGCACAGGAATAAGTTTAGTTCCTAAACGAGTTCTCATTTTTATGATCAAGTTATTAAATAATACATTTGATAAAGGTTTATAAATAACATAGAGTTGATATTTACTTTGACAGTTCATTCCTGCTCCACCTAATTCCCAGTTGGCATAGTGACCTAATACAAAAATCACTTTTTTCTTTTCTTCATAAAGTTGATTTAAGAGTGTTAAGTCTTTGAGGGGACATCTTTTTATGGCTTGTTCTTTACTAATTGTTAAAGTCTTAATGGTTTCAACCATCAAATCGCTAAAGAACTTATAAAAATCCTTGCTTATCTTTTCAATTTCTTTATCGGATTTATCCGGAAAAGAATTAGACAGGTTCGTTTCTACGATTTTTTTACGGTATTGAACAACGTAAAAAAGGATAAAATATAAAACATCGGAAACTCGATACAATAACCAAAACGGAAGAAACGAGATAATGTAAATAAAAGGAATTGATATATAATAAAGCAATGCTTGCATTTCAGCATTATAGCTTATAGAAATGGATGAGTCAAGTAAAAAGGAGGGGTCAGGGATGATGGTGAAAGAGGCGATGGTCATCGTTAGAGGCCACTCCAGCACCAAAGAAACCTGGTTTCTAAACGGTCACAATGGCCGAGACGATGATCAAGGCCGTGAAAGGAAAGACTATAATGGAATTTGAAGCTTACCTGTCAGAGAAACAAAGATTAATAGAATCGGCTTTAGAGAGATATCTGCCTGGTGAGGGCGAATATCCGCCTCTTATCCATGAGGCTATGCGCTACAGCGTCTTAGGTGGAGGGAAAAGACTCAGAGCCATATTGGTTCTGGCTGCGGCTGAGGCCGTAGGTGGAGAGAGTAAAATGGTTTTACCTGCAGCCTGTGCCATTGAACTCATACATGCCTATTCACTGATCCACGATGATCTGCCGGCCTTAGACAATGATGCTTATAGACGGGGAAAACCAAGTTCGCATAAAAAATTTGGAGAAGCAATTGCTATCCTGGCTGGTGATGCCCTTCTGACTATGGCCTTCCGGCTTGTTGCTAAAAATGCTAATCAGCCGGGGATAAGACCGGAATCAGTATTGCAAGTCATAAAGGAAATAGGGGCCGCGGCGGGCACTTTTGGTATGATTGGGGGTCAGGTCGTCGATCTGGAATGTGCCGGAAGAGATATAGATCCGCCCACTTTACAATATATCCATACCCATAAAACAGGACGTCTTATCTGTGCTTCTCTAAGAAGCGGGGCCATCCTTTCCGGAAGCAGCAAGGAGGAACTGATTACCTTAACTAAGTATGGTGAACATGTTGGCCTTGCCTTCCAAATTGTTGATGACATCCTTAACCTGGATGGAAATGAAGAAAAGATGGGAAAAACCAAAGGGAGTGATTTAGCGGCTAAAAAGTTGACCTACCCGGCTGTTTACGGCCTTAGTGAATCCAGAGAGCGGGCCGGAGAATTGATCGAAGAGGCTGTTTCTTTTCTGAAAGGATTTGATGCCAGGGCGGAGCCACTAAGAGAGATTGCCTGGTTTATAGGTAAGAGGGATTATTAACGAGGTGTATTATTCCTTGACAAAGTCAAGGTGGTATGTTATAATTGTAACAAAAGAAGAAGCTTATTCAATATGTGGAGGCTGACAGATGGAAATTGTCATGGGGATAATGGGGTTCTGTTTGACTTTCTTAGGATTGATACTTGGATATATTTGGAAGAGTAATGGACAGCTCCAAAAGAGTATGATGGCAGCATTGGAACGAATTGAGCAAGGCCAGGAACGAATGGAGCAAGGGCAGGAAAGATTAGCCGAGATGCTGCTTACCCAGACAAAAATTCTGGAGAGAATAGAAGGAAAAATCCCTGCTTCCGCCACATTATAAAAATTTATCTCTGTTATCTCTGGTTGTAATATTCGGGGCGTAGCGCAGTTTGGTTTAGCGCGCAGCGTTCGGGACGCTGAGGTCGCTGGTTCGAATCCAGTCGCCCCGACCAGTTTTTTTTATGTAGCCGGTAAAATTGTTTTAAAGCTGCCGATAATAGAAGAGAACTCCTCAGGCAAAAGAAGGAGAATCTTTTTGATAATAACCAGAAAATGAGGAACCAAAAGGGATTGGTCTAACCAACGAGCGCTTTGGCCAAAGGGGAACTTGGCCAGAAGGATAATAATCAGACAAACAATAAAAATCCCTTTGATAGCCCCAAAGACAGCCCCCCCGGCACGGTCAGCCCAGCCTAAAAGCAGCAAATGGAGTAATTTGAAAGTGAGATACCCGATCAGAGTAATGATAGAAAATATCAGGGTAAGGATGATGGTAAAACTTATTAACTTTGCCCAATTGGCTGAGTCAAGATAAGGTGTTAGATAAATAGCCCCAGCTTCATAAGAACGGGCGGCAATAAGAATACCCAGAATAAGGCCCGCTAAAGGAAACAACTCTCTAATAATGCCCTTTGAGAGACCAATAAGAATGTTTACCGCCAGAATAGCCGCAAAGACAATATCCAACCAGTGCATTGTTCTCCTCCAATCTATAGTGGTTAAGAAAAAGATTTTGGGGTTGGCTATCCTTTGGAGTTCAGGCTTTAGCCTTTCATAACTAATGAAATCCTAAAGGATTAACTCCAAAAGCTACATAGCCTATCTTGAATTCGCTTACCCCAAAATATTTATCTTAAGAGCTATAGCATCTAATTTCTAATTTCAGCGTTCCGTGAACGGTTACCTGTCTACTGATATCATTAGCGGGATTTCATTACAATCCGGAAACTTGACACACCTAACACAATCACCCCAGACCTTATGAGGTAATTCCGACTTATCTATTCTCTTAAAACTATTAGCTTCAAAGAAATCAGGCTCATAAGTCAAGGTGAAGACTTGTCTTATCCCTAATTGCCGGGCCTGGGAGAGCCCTGCTTGAAGCAATCCCTTGCCTATGCCCTGCCCCATAAATTCCTTATCCACAGCTAAAGATCGTATCTCGGCCAGATCATCCCAGGTGATATGCAGGGCAACACAACCAATTATTCGCTCTTGAGCTTCAGCTACAAAAAAATCCCTTACGTTTTCATAAATCTCATTTAAAGAACGGGGCAACATCTTGCCGTCTTTAGCAAAGGAGTTAATCAACTTTTGGATAGCCACTACATCCTTAGGTTTTGCCTCTCTTATCATTGCCCTATTATACCCCTCTTTCGGCCTTGTTCATCGTTTCGGCCAATAGCGACCTTCCCGAAAGCTTGAAGCTTTCGGGAAGGTAAGGTTGCAAGTCTCACTGGCCGAAACGATGAACATCGCCTTATTTACTTTCCTCCTTCTTCTCCTTTTTGCAAAAGGTTTCCTGGTAAGCCTTACATGCAGGACAATTTTCCTCTCTCTTTTGCATCATCCTGGCAAATTTGGACTTTGGAAATCTCCTGGCAATGTTACACACAGGGCAAATCAGCGACACAAACGCCAAAACCTTTTTTAGCATCTTCCCTATGCCTCCTTAATATTCCCGGCAATCTTTTCTGCTACCCCTTCAGCCAGAATGCTGATCTCTTCATCTGGCATCTCATCTATCCCAAAGAGCTTCGGGTTAAAATCGCACAATTGGTCTGCAACCACCACATCGGTCTTCGCTTTTATCTCCATCGCTCCCTGGACCAATCTTGAGCTGCATTTGAGGGCACAGCCTTCCACGAATAATACCTTGTCTGCCATTTCTATAAGGACTCCCTCTTCACATCCTCCTGAGACTATGCCTTGAAAGCAGATACGTACGGTAGTCTCCGGTGAGAGTTTATAGGTGATAAAATTAGCTGCTCTTCTGGCAATCTCACCTCTTAAACAGCTTCCTTCGCAAGCAACTACAGGCATCTTTGGTGGAGTAGCCACGTGTTTCTTCACATACTCCTTTGCCAATGAACAACTAAAACCTGGCTCTTCAATTGTAAGTGTTTTAGCCATTTTTATTCACCTCCTTAGTGGTCATAACTGATTCGATCTTCAGTTTATCCTGACGGGCCAGGTGGCTGATGAAGAAGATAGCCGAGTTTTTCGATATCTTCATCTTCGAGGCAATCTCCTCGGGTGTAGTTCTCTCTCTTTCTCTTACAAACTGGAGTATCTCGGATGAGACCTCCTCTGTCCAGTCCTCAAAGAGACCCCTTACCTCCGGAGTAGCATAGGTCGCAAGTTCACAACTCCTTGAGACAGACTCCATCATGCTCGCACACATCTCCATTGGATTAAACCCCTCTTCGCCCTCACCTCCACAGCACATCTTCATCATTTCCATTATACCTCCATTTCCCATCATTTCACCCATCATCTTCGGCATCATCTTAGTCATCATCTCCTGTTTCTCCTCCTGGCTCATTCCAGAGAAGAAATTATCCATCATCCCTTCCATCATCATCTCCTTTTCCTGGCCAGACATCCTCCCCATCATTGCACCGGCCATTTTCTCCATAATTCCCATCTGTTTTACCTCCTTAGAATCGGCATCGACAGCCAAGCCGAACCATAAGTCCAGAGAGGTCTATCTCAGGGGCACCATCAACCCTGCTTCCTGCCTGGTAAAGCTTATCCACCTTGCCCATCTTAGCGCGGCCTCTGGCCGCAACCAAACCAATTTTGGATTGCAGATTGCGG
>JASEGY010000284.1 GCA_030019105.1 bacterium
TTTGCGCCTTTGCGAGAGATTATTTATTAGTGTTAACTGGTTTTTGAAGGATGCCAAATATTCGAAGATTTTTTTCATTATCATCTTGTATCCTGTAGATCCTGGTTAATCCTGTCTAAATTTTTAAATGTAACATTGTCGAGTTACTCATTATACTGAATAGTTCGGAAAATGTCAAGAAAAAACCCCGGCCTCCTGAAAGGAGACCGGGGTCTTAGTTTGTCAGCGCCGGTGGTGGGTAAACCCACCACCAGCTTCTTTCTCAGCGATAGTCCTTAATTACTTCAGGACTATCATCTTCCTGGTCGAGGTGAAGTCACCGGCCTTGATCTGGTAGAGATAGACGCCGCTGGAAACTTCAACCCCAGCATTGTTCTTACCATCCCAGAAGACGGCCTCACCCTGCTTTACATAAACGCCTGCCTTCAGCTTGCCCATATCCAGGGTCCTGACCAATTGACCGGACAGGCTGTAGATATTGATCGCTACATTAGCCTCCGCAGCCAGATCGAACGGAATCAGGGTCTCCGGATTGAGCGGATTCGGGAAGTTCTGATAGAGCTTCGTCCTGGTAGGAATAGCATTTATCCCTGGCGGAGTAATCATTTCCACAAGTACCGGAATAAGGGTAGCATCAACGCTGCCTAAGGCTGCCTGATCAATGGAGAACTCTCCGTCTCCCACAAAGCTCACCTTGAAGATAGTGCCTGAACCGCTTACTCCGGTCAGACCGGCCATATTCAGGATCATCCTGACCCGCCCGTCCTCGATGTTAAAGTACGGAGTAGCGCCTTCAGTCAGGTCTCCAGCCGTGACACCGGTGATCTGGATCCCTTCACCATACCGCACATCTAAGTAAGCGACGTCTAAGTCTGTTACACCGTCAACCCTAAAGGCCAACTCCCTGATAGTTCCGGTAGCGACCTCCGCGAACTGGGCCGGAGCCGGTGCACTACATGCCACTCCAATCAGCGTCTTCTCTAAGCAGATTATGTCACTGGCATCAAAGTAACCATCCTCATTGGTATCCAGGTTGTAGGAGTTGCAGGCCATCTTTACACCAGTCAGAATCTGCTCCATTACAGTTATATCCAGGATGGTAATTCCACCATTGCAATCGGCATCACCCAGAGTCGAAAAACCCGCAGAGGGGACCACGACGGTGTCACCGCATTGCTGCAAGACAGTAATCACTTGAGCCGATATATCACCCAGTTCACTGTTAGCTAACCCAAGGAAGGCCGCACTATTAGCTCCAACATCAGATCTAGTCTTAAAAACCACCTTGAGTAAACTGCAAGGCCCAGCGAGACAATTGACTCCAACAAGGCCGGGTATATTAATAACTACGGCCAATTTGCGGCCTGTTGCCGTTGGTATGTCAGTGTAGACCATTACCCCGCCGGCAGTCAGATCGCCCAGCAATACTGACGGGCTGGAGTTCAGCACCTTGGTGTCATAGGTCAGGTCGAACTTGACCGTATCCAGCTTGGCTACGTAATCCAGCATCACCTTAGCCATAAACAGGCTGTCCACGCCGATAGCATCAGTATCACCCGTGCACTGAGCCGGACCATTGACCTGCGGCCCTTCGACCCAGAGAATAGAGACGTTAGTGCTTTCCGGATCTGTGTTTGAGTAATCCGAATAAATGGTGTTGCCGCAGTTATCGCCCACATAAGCCCTCACCCGATACTGGTAATTGGTAGCCGGGGTGACCGGGGTGTTTACATAACCGGCGGCATTTGCACCTGTATCAGCTATCACTGTCCAGGTAGTACCAGCATCAGCGCTGCGTTCGATCTTGAAGCCGGCTTCAATCTTGGAGTTATCTGTCCAGGTTAACGTGACTTTGATTGAGGAATTAGCCGTAGCTGTCAGAGCAGTCGGTGCAGCGGGTTTTGTCGGAGCAGAAGCCAGGACAGGACACGTATCTTCACCTATCTCGTTCTTCGCGCTGACCCGGAAATTATACTTTGTATCCGCGGTAAGACCACCGAGAGTGTAATAATAGGTGCCGGTAGTGCCGGCATTGGCGGCATTATTAATACTCAGCGCGGTGGTGTTACCGCCATCTACCCAGCGATAGAGGATAAACGCATCTTCATTATCCGAATTATCCTTCCAGCTCAGAGCAATCGTGTTAGCCCCGTTATTGCATGCCGTCAATTGACACGGAGCAGCCGGTAGGGTCTCACTGGTACAGGTATCGGCTACGTTCGAGAAGTTCGACCACTGAAGGGTGCCCGAAACACTGTCTTCGAAGTTAGCCACCTTTACCCGGTAGCAGTAATGACTGCAATCCGTACGATTTCGATCATAATATTCAGTGGTATCTTTAGCATCGCCGGTCAGGGTTGTCAGTAAATCCGTCTCGGTTGGAGTACATGGTGTATCGCAGCTCGTGCAGGTAGGTGTATCACAATTCTCTCCTCCAGCCCGATATATCTTAACACCCTGGTAACTGCCGTTTGTAGAAGGCATCGTCCACTCCAACTTAATCACGGAGTCAGACTTCATTGTTATTTTAACGCCGGTTGCCGGCATCAATCGAGTACAATTAACCGTGGTGTCTGACCAGTCGGAAGAACCTTTCGCATTGTTAGCCCGCACTTTGTATATATAACACTGGCCTGGCACTGCCGTGGTATCCACAAGAGTGGTCACCTTCCCGACATTAAAAGTTGTTCCCCCTCTACTAATTTCAAATCCGGTCGCTTGCTTATAGTTCACCCCGGCCGGTGAATTATCCTGCCAGGTCACCGTAATCTCAGTATCTCCTGTCACATCACATTGAACATTGGTTGGCTTAGGAGGAACCGTATCCGCAGTGTTAGTACAGTTACTATCCACCCAGGCTGTCGCACCGGCGCCATTAACCGCCCTTATTTGGTAGTAATAACACGTAGCTGGAAGAAGTCCGGTGGTATCATTGTAACTCCCAGTACTGGCAGTACTGGCAGCCACATTCCAACTACTCCCGTCTAAGGAGTAAGCCGCATGATCGCAGACACACGGACAGGTCTCGCTCGTGCTCTTGTACCGCTGGATCTCAAACTGCGTCTCATTACAAGAGTTGTCATTCCAACTAAGGGTAATCTTGCTTTCATTTACACTTGTTGCCTTGAGACTACTGGGAGCGGGAGGTACCGTTGGCTTTCCTCCCCATGTAGCATACTTGTCATAGTAGGTATTGGTGGTTAATCTGGTCCATCCCGTGCCGTCAGTATTAATAGTGTATATTTCACCACGATAATCATCATTGTAAGAGGTGAAAACTATCTTACTACCATCGTAGAGAGAATAGCTGGGATACTCTTCAGAACTATTAACAAAAGTCAGCCGCGTCTGGTTAGTTCCATCGGCATTCATAGTGTAGATATCATTTTGACCGCCTACCCGATCGGAAACAAAGACAATCTTGGTGCCGTCAGGGCTATAGGCCGGATCGAAATCATTGCCTATTGAGTTAGTCAGGTTGACCGGATTGGTGCCGCCAATATCCATCCGGTAAATCTCCCAATTCCCACTGGTCACCTCAACAGAGAAGATGATATAGGCACCGGTCGGATCGATGTAAGGCCATTCATTGTTCTTGCCGGGGACACCAAGCGCAGCACTTACGCCACTTCCATTTGCATTGGCGGTGTGGATATCCCACGTAGCGCCATTATACCTGGAAAAAGCAATCTTGGCGTTACAGGCACCTATACACGGCTGCCGGCCGTTGGTGAGTAAATAACTATCCCCCGTATCATTCTCCCTGACGTAGATATCGTAGCCCGTGCTTAACCCGCTGGCACCATTTGATTTGGCATAAACGACCTTGCTTCCGTCATAGGACGCTGAAGGCTCGATCTCCTGGGTGTTAGCACCCATACCGGCTTTTACTGCCTGGCCGGTTCCATCGTTGTTCATCGAGTAGAGGTCCCAGTTACCGCCCCCTAATACCTGGTCTTGCTGCCAGACAATCTTGTTACTCACATCTGCCTGGGCCAAGCCTACGCCTACTAATATCAGCACCGAGACTAAAACTACTACTGAACTAAAAAACTTTTTTCTCATTACAACCTCCTTCATTTTTTAAAGAATTTAAGGGGCTTTATCACCCCCCCTTAGACCTGAAAACCTTTAAACTTTCCCCTTATTCAGGGTTGTCCTCCAAACCAGGAACGGCTTTACCCTCTTAAGGATCCTGCCCGTAATATGGTTCCCACCTTTTTTTCATTTCTACATAGCCCCCTTTCTGTAAATTAACACCCTACAATTGAATTAGTGAGCCTTCAGCCATCTTCTAAAGAATTAAAGAAGTCAAAGGCCAAAAACAGATAAATCGGTCATCGGTGACCGGGCAGCCGGTAATCAGTACAAATTACCGGTCTACTTGCGATTCACTTTTTCACCTCCTTTATTCTGAGCCAATAGATTAAAAAATTCATTCAACACCTTATTATAAATATAAGCAAATCTTATGCCAACCGAATTAAAATCAAGGGAACGATCAACCTGCTTATTGTAACACCTTATTTTACAGTTGCTTGCAAAATAAAATTTTTTTAAATTATCCTCTTTTTCCCCTTCCTTCCCCCTCCCGTTTATGTTTAAGTTAAGCAACACTTTGCTGCCTTTTGGGGGCGGAATAATAATAACTACATACCACACATACCACAGCTAATCTTACGCAGGTGTTTAATTTTATCAACGGTGTCTATTTTTATTAACATGTATCATCTCCTCCCTCTGCCTATGTTTAAATTAAGCAACACTTCCCTGCCTTACGGAAAGCCTGGATAATGATAACTGCCTATCATAGTTAATGTTGTATGGGTGTTCAGTTTTATCAACAGTGTCTATTTTTATTGACACCCTGCCAAATAGTGACTATTGTACCATGCAATAAGGCTTTTGTCAAGCTATAAATTCGGTGCAATCAAAAATTCACCACGGAGACACGGAGAACTATCCATTCTAAATTTATCGTAACCGTTCAGGTAGTGCTGCTCATCCGCTACTATAGCTCTTAAGATAAATATTTTGGGGTAAGCGAATTCAAGATAGGCTATA
>JASEGY010000285.1 GCA_030019105.1 bacterium
GCTCGACATTACGGCAGAGCAAGCTCTGCAACTACAACACCCAATTTGGTCAAGCGCTATTTGCCGAAACGATGAACAAGGCCAACATAATGAATGAATCTCCTTCCTTTAATTTGGCCTTGATCATCGCCTTTAATTTTGACGGCACCTAAAATTCGGCCTTGAACATCGCCTAAAATTCTATAAATTCTCGGCGCCTGAGTCCTTCTAAATCGAGGGTGGCCGCCTTTGGATCAAGTCTGATTTCCCATTGTTCCATAGTGAGAGCACCAATAATTACATCCAACTTATGACCATCTACCTTGCCTATCTCATCAATGGGCACTACCTCTGTATCAAAGGCAAGTCCCTCGATACTTCCGCCAATTAGGCATATCTCTTTAATCTCTATCATCTTCCCACCCAGAGCAACACGATAGGGTTTTCTTACGGTCTTTTTGACACTATTTGCCAGATACTCATTAAGAACGTAGGTATACATTGCTCCTGTATCAAAAAGGGCTACTGCATCCTTCCCTTCAATCTCAATCTCTTTTATGATTCTACTCATTTAATATTCCTCCTTCTCTATAACAGACCTGCTGTCCTCATCACCTCTGCAAATCGCGGCTCCCTCTTCGCGTACTCCTTTAACACTTTCCACACAGTATCCCTTTCTTCTTCTAATTCCTTTGTCCGCTTTACTACGGGTGTAATAGCTGTCCGCCTGTCCCAGATCACAAACCCTATTAAGGCTACGATTCCACCAATTAATGCTATGATTCCACCAAGAGTCAGGTACACCAACCCCCTCAGTTCTTCTATATCCCCTTTTATCTCGCTCCTTAAATCATCTATCCTCCTGTTCATACCATCTCTCATATTGTTTATATCATCTCTCATATCATCTATTCTCTTCTCTAATGCCTTCTGTCCTTCTTCCACTCGTGTAAGCCGTATTTCCATTTGAGTAAGCTTATCAATAATTTCCTTGCCGGTTACGGCGTCCTGTGAACTCTGAGCTTGAGCAAATAAAGGCAGCATAACCAAAGAGATTGTTAATCCTACGATTACATATAGCATTCTCACTTTCATCTTTATCCTCCTCAATTTTCCTGGATTCAGGTGTAAGAATCATCTCTCGCCAAGGCGCAAAGTCGCAAAGGGAAAGAACCTGCCTATTGCCTATTAGCGTCTTTGCGTCTCTGCGAGAGACTAAAGGGAAAAGCACTATCCTACGGCTACCATAAGTAAGTGAGATATACACCTGAGATCTTAGTTAACGGTGACTCAACATCGTAATTCAAGCCGTTATGTTTAGACTGATTAGGCAACCGATCCATTGTAATTACCTTTCTTAACCCATGCAGATTTTAGCTGATGTCCTGTCATGATCTCACAAGAACACGAATTACACCAATGGTCGAATGTCACAAATGGAGAAAAGGCTGCAGGGTACGTTCCCCGAACGTACCAGTACCTTGTTGAGGTTCATTTCATTCAACCCAATCTGTAAATTGGCGATGTTCAATGGTGGTCGAGCTTGCTCGACATTACGGCAGAGCAAGCTCTGCAACTACAACACCCAATTTGGTCAAGCACTATTGGCCGAAACGATGACCATCGCCTTCTCTACGATCGGGCTACCCTTCCAGTTCGTCATAGGTGATAAGCTGAATCCCAAGTTGCTGACAGAGCAATTCCCCTTCTTCCCTCATTGTGACAGCGACAAACAAAAGTTTAGGCTTTATCCCTACCTTTTCGGTGTAAAGCTCACCTATCTTATAGAGTCGATTTACATGAGCTTCATCAGCAGAAGATTTTATCTCTATAAGAAGGTGTTCTCCATTACGAATTAAAAGGTCTACCTGAATATCTGAATTCGGGTGACCAACTTTTCCTTTATTGTCTCTAATTTTCCACTCAGATACCTCTGCCACCTTAAGGTTTTTTAAAAGGAGTTCCCTCAGGGTGTTTCTAATGGTTACTTCTGCTTCTATCCCCCATCTTGAACCTATGGTTCTAATACTCATCCCCATCTTTCCTACAGTTTTTATAAGGGAGGCTATCGCTGTACTATTTTCTTCTACCGCTTTTGTAAGGGAGGCTATCGCTGTACGATTATCTTCTACCGCTTTTGTAAGGGAGGCTATCGCTGTACTATTCTCTTCTACCACTTTTGTAAGGGAGGTTATCGCTGTACCTTGTTCCTCCAACCGCTGCTCCACTTTCTCAAACCGGCGATCCACTTGATCGAGCCGGCGATCCACTTGATCAAGCCGGCGATCCATTTTCTCAAACCGGCGATTGCTTTCCTCCCGCGACAGCCGAATCTCTTCTAAGACTTTTTGAAACTCATCTTTAGTGGCAAGAACTTCACTCAAGACAACCGCTACCTCACGCCGAAAATGCTCGTCTTCTTTTAAAAGCAGTGGCAACACTTCCAGGATGTGTTTTTCTTCCTCTTTTATCAATGAAATAGCCATTAAATCCTCCTTCCTTGATGAGCAGCTATAGGTAGCACCTATCTCCAATCACTTAAGCAGGTTCTGGACTATCGACAGGGTTAAGGGAAAATCTTTTGGTTCACACCAAAGCCACTCGATCTGAATCTGAAACCATTCTGAATATAACATTTCCCCCTTCTTCTGTCAAGGGTAAAAGATAACCGAAAGCAAGATTTCTCTTGACATTTAGCCCTAAATGGTTATACTATTTTAGATGATGATTGCGACCCTGACTCTTAAAGGAGGTGATAAGGAATGAAGCTTATTTTAAAAGCAGTCCTTCTGCTGGCGCTTGTTTTCTCGCTGGGCAACTGTACTCCTACTTACATAGTGCAACCCCCACCTGAACCCAGGATAGAGAAGAAAGGGCCTCCACCGCATCCTAAAATGGTGTGGATTGCAGGACACTGGGGCTGGAAAAGAGGCGGCTATGCCTGGATTCCAGGACATTGGGCTAAGGTGCCTAAACGTGGAGCGGCTTGGGTGCCCGGTCACTGGGAAAAAAGCCCTCGCGGTCATCGTTGGGTTCCCGGACATTGGAAATAGGTATACTCGGCACGGTCATAAATTGCGCTTAATTGGATCGTTTTACTACGGACACGAGATATTTAAAAAGCGGGGACGGTTCATAATCTACAATTTTACTGTGAAAACTTGTGGATTGAATATCGAATATCGAATAAAGAATTTAGAATTATGAAGTCTTGTTCCCCTTTTTCCTTCGACATTCATTATTCCTTGTTCGATATTCGATATTTTACTCAGCCGCAAGCTTTCACAGTAAGGTGAACCATCCCAAAAAGCGCAATTTGTGCCCGTGTGAAGTATAGTACACCTCGGCGGAAGTTGCTCACCAGATAAAACTTGGCGCGTAACTACTCAGGTTCTCGGTTCCAGGGTTCAAGGTTCAGGGTTCAAGGTTCAAGGTTCAAGGTTTGAAGAACGCAAGGCGACCAACCGTGAACCTGGAACCCTGCTGAAACTACCCAGGAACTTCCGCCGAACTGTAGTAGTGCCTTTTAAAGATCGAATTTGTGGGTAACCCCGTCAGAAACCATGTTTCTTCAAGAACCCTGGTTTCTGCTGACTACTTTTTGCCGGACCATCTATTATGAGATTATTTAAATTACTATTCATAATCTTTCTTGTTTGTTTCGCTTCTTCCTCTTACCCGGCGGACCGGGCCAATTTTGTCTTTACGGTGATCAAGTATGGTGGGGGAGGAGATTGGTATAATGGCCTGTCCGGAGTCAGGCATTTTCTAAAGCAGTTGAATAAGCAGACTAATATCAAGGCATCCTTAGAGGAAAGGGTTCTGGAACTGACTAACCCCGAGCTATTCTATTCCCCTTTTATCTACATTAATGGACACGGCAATATTAAACTTGCCCCAAAGGAAGTGCTTATATTAAGGAATTATCTGGAGCATGGCGGGTTCCTTTTTATAAATGATGATTATGGGCTGGATGAATTCATCAGGCGGGAGATGAAGCGGGTTTTTCCGGATGAGGATTTTGTAGAGATCCCTTTTGACCACCCTATTTATCATAATTTTCATGACTTTCCAAACGGTCTGCCCAAGATTCACGAACATCACGGCGGCCCTCCCCACGGATACGGGATCTACCATGAGGGGAGATTGGCGGTTTTCTATGACTACAATACGGATATTGCCGATGGCTGGGAGACAGAAGAGGTTCACCACGATCCTCCGCAAAAAAGGGAAGCAGCTATTCGGATGGGGATAAATATCGTCCTGTATGCCTTGACGCATTAAAAAAGTGGAGGGTAAAGTGCAGATATTAAAAAGAAAGCGGATTTCAGGGAGACAAAAGGAGTATATCCTTTCTCAAATAAGAGGGTTTCTAAGTTCTGAAGAACCAATTATGTTTGCCTATCTTCACGGTTCATTATTGAAAGATGCCGGGTTTAACGATATAGACTTAGCCATGTATCTGGATCAAGACTCTTTCCCCTCTGAAAAAGACCTTTTTCAATATGGGCTGGCTCTTTCTGTCAGGTTGGATACTGCTTTGGAAAATGGGTATGAAACTGACTTGCAGTTGCTGAATATTGCCCCGCTTTCTTTCCAATTTGGGGTGATTACTAGCATCACCTTTGATCACCCGTTAGAAACTGCATAAATGAAACTTGACGTCCAAGCCAGCAAGCCAGCCAGTTAGCGGATTCGCCGTTGCGGATATAATTCCAATTATGCAATTTACACGGTGCTGTTCAAACCTGATGCTAGAGGAGAGCTTTTGTTCTCAAGGGATGAAGACCAATGGGTTGAATTTGAGGTGAGAATCAGGGGCTTGTACTTTGATTTCTTGCCGCACGCTGAGTTCTATTATCAGAAAATAGTTTTGGGAGAGTAACCGATGACGGCAATAGATAAGGAGAAACTAAGCAGTCTCTTTAATGAACTCCACCAGGCAAAGACCAGACTTGATGAGATGGCTAATCTAACAGAGGAGGCATTTCTTGGTGACTATCGAAATATATAGTGCTTAAGAAAAAGATTTTGGGGTTGGTTATCCTTTGGAGTTTAGGCTTTAGCCTTTC
>JASEGY010000286.1 GCA_030019105.1 bacterium
AGCTCATGTAAAGTAATTTTACATTTTTTGCAACACGGTTTCACTGAATGCTTACGCCGAGGTTGATGATGATAGGTAAAAAAATAATCGGCATTTTCATCCTGAGCATATTTATGATCGGCTGCATTACCACGGGCAGTTTACGGCAGGGCAGGAAATTGCTCTCTGAAGAAGCTTATGATCGAGCTGCTGAGGTCCTGATAAATGCCCTTGAGGAAGAGCCTGATAACCCTGAGATTTACAGGGACCTGGGCATAGCCTACTATAAGCTTGGTCAGTATAACCAGGCTTTGGATAAACTGGAAAAGGCAAAGCAGGGCCTGGCGAAAGACAGCCGGTTGATTTTCTACCTGGGACTCGTCTATGAAAAATTAGAGAAGTATGATAAAGCTATCGAAGAATACTCGAATTATACCCGGCTGAGTCCCCTCAGCCGGTTCAGACGAAAGATAAAAGAGCGGCTTCCCTGGCTGATTCGTCAGGAGGCAGCCAGATGGGCCAGGGCCCGTCTTAAAGATGAAGGGAATCTTCCGGTTCAGGATATCCCGGATACCACGGTAGCAGTGACTTATTTTAAACCCTTAACTGTCCTGGAGGCTTATGAGTCGCTGCACATTGGCCTGACAGACCTTTTGATCGCTGATTTATCTCTGGTAAAAAGCCTGAGTGTGGTGGAGCGGATTAAATTGAATAATATCCTGGATGAACTGGGGTTTAGTTCAACCGATCTGGTTGACCGGAGTAAGGCGCCGAGGATGGGGAAATTATTAGGGGCCAATACCCTGGTCACGGGCACTTTTGCGGCCATGGAGGAAGAAATACGGATCGACCCTGCGCTGGGGAAGGTCAAATTAAATGAGCTTTACACCCTGGAAGGTGTCGAAGGAATGTTGGCGAATTTCTTGCAGATTGAGAAGGACCTGGTATTACAAGTCTTAGAGAAAATGGGCCTGGAACTGACCTCTGTAGAACGAGAGGCCATATCACAGAATGTCCCGACCGAATCATTAGCTGCTTTTTTGGCTTATTCCAGGGGCTTAAGTTTAGAGGATAGCGGGATGTATCCGGAAGCGGCTAAAGAATACGAATCCGCTCTTACCATTGATCCCGATTTCAACGAGGCGATATTGCATTTAGAAGAAGTTCGATTCTTGCCTCAGGTGGAATCTGTGGACAGCCTGGAACAGATAAGGGAATCGGCTCTTTCTACCAAGAGATTGCAAGATGAAGAGCTGGCGATAACCGTGGAAAGTATTTCTCGCCAGGGCATAAGCATCCCCCGCAGTGAGCCGGATATGGTTGAATTGGATATAATATTGAGGTGGGATGAGGTAACTACTCAGGTAGATAGGCTGAAGGCTGAAGACTGAAGTTCAATCACTATAGTGCTTAAGAAAAAGATTCTGGGGTTGGTTGAAGATTGGAGTTTAGGCTTTAGCCTTTCATAAGTAATGAAATCCTAAAGGATTAACTCCGAAAGCTACATAGCCTATCTTGAATTCGCTTACCCCAAAATATTTATCTTAAGAGCTATATATCGTGGATTTCGACAGCCCTTTGGGAAAAATCTCGATTTTCTAAGTGCCGATAAACATTACTTCTCTGGATTTTGGGGTAACCTCCAAGAATTCCAGAAATTGGCTTTTCAGGGGCAAAACCGAGTTTTTGGGCTTTTTTGGGCTACGGTAGATGATTGGCCGGAATGCCGCAATCTGCTGTAAGTGCTGACTACTTCTAAGCTTAAAAAATAGACAAAACCGATAGCGCCCTGTCGAAATCCACGATATATTGCCCTGAAAGGGCAAAATACTTATAGCCCAGGGCAACGCCTCACTGCCATTAAGTTAAGGGTAACGTCTTGGTATACAGCTACTTAGTAGCCCCTACGGGGCTTTTAAGTAGCTGCATAACAGTAAGTTGCCCTTAACTTAATGGCAGCCCTGGGCTATCATATTTTGCCCCTTTGGGGCAGTTAGGTTGGTGCAATTCATGGTAGGTAACCCCAAAATCTTTTTCATGAAGTCTATAGTAATGGGAAGAGAAACTAAGCTCCTTGGCTGCATTTTATGGCTGCTGCTCATGGCTGCTAATTCTGAGGCTCAAATAGAGAGTAGTAGTTTCATCTCTTCAGAAAAGCTATCGCAATTTGGAATCCGCAATTCGCAATCTACAATTGGACCAATCCGCAATCCGCAATCCGCAATCCACAATTGGACCAATCCGCAATCCGCAATCCGAAATCCGCAATTGGAAGCTATTTCGGTTTTTGCCGGAGCGCAATTTCTTTCTCGAACGATAGAATACGAACACAGAGAGGAGAAAGTCCACCAGTGGGTTTTCCCGCTTTTTGTAACCGGAGCCGAGATAAAGAGCTGGAACATTCAGGTACACCAGCCGGCGTTCTCAGCGCAATTAAAAGGTGATTCGAGGGTAAGCGGATTAGCCAATACCAGGATCAGGGCCTCCCGCTTTTTTCTTGATGATGCAGCCATAGTTTACGGAGGACTGAGCTTGCCTCTTGCCGGCCTTGAACCCGAAGTGGACATCCTGGATCTTGAGGATATATTGAACACTGAAGTGCTTCAATTTCCGGTTAGTAAGCTTACGGAAGGATTTGATCTTGATTTGGGAGTCGCCTGGGCGAAAACCTTTAAAACAATCTCTGTCAGTATTGGGGGAGAATACCAGGTGAAAGGAAGTTATGACAGGATTTATCAGGTAATGGGAGATGAGGGAATGGTGGGAGAATATGATCCGGGTAATGAACTGAGTGTAGCCGCGGGCTTTAATTTCCGCCGTGGGATAACCAGCCTGCAAGGGAAAATTCTATATCTCCGCTATGGAGACGATACCCTGAAAGGAGAATATACGTTTACCAGCGGCCATGAACTGTCAGTATCCCTTTCGGCTGCATTTCGATTCAGGCCTGTTACTCTGATAATATTTGCCGGAGATACTATTAAAGATGAAGATTCCTTCCCGCAAGATATAGATATTCCGACCAGGAATTCTTTTAAAAACAGATTTAATATAGGGAGCGGTCTTATCTATCCGCTGTTGGATGAGGCCATTATTCTCAAGGCCGAAACAAGCATGAAGAGTCTTTCTGACGCAGATGGTGAAATAACTGACAAAGCGGTTAATTTCAGCGTGGGGGGACAGGTAAGTCTTCGGAGGAATCTGGTTTTGGAGGCCAGGGTTGACTTGCTCAACGGGTATATAGATACTGGTGAGACTGATATTTCAGGATTTGGCCTTAGCTTGATAGTGCATTACGAATTTGGCACATAGGTAAATTAGTATCCTCTTCAAATCTATTGGTGTATCTGGTTGTAGGTTGTAGGTTGTAGGTTGTAAGTTAACCGTCACACCAGCGAACCTACAACCTACAACTTACAACAGACACCCATTAAATTTGAAGAGGATACGTAAATTATGATGTGGAACGTTAGGATAAATAAGAAAGCAGCAAAAAAACTTTGGTAAATTACCTGTTTCAATCCAGGGGAAAGATGGGGGACGTAGATATCCCGTCCCATAGATATCCATATCATCCGCAATTCATCCTGGCTCTCCTTCTACTCCCCGCGATCTTATATCCCTGCCCAGGATATGCCACAGTATCTCGGCCCGGTAGGCATAAGAGTCCGGACCAGAGCCATTGTATCTTCGCACGGCTACCGGCCAGTCGCAGGGGATGTCACTCCAGACCGGAACATTTTGATGTGACTTTTTATGGTACTTAGCCTGGTTGTAGAATTCATCTTTCCTGCCGGCTTCCCTGACGCAGTTAAAGCAATCCCGCATATACTGTGCATCCCGGCGGCTGTATTTACACTCTACCAGAGGGCTGCTGCCCCGGCCATTTCCCCTGATATAACCGGTGTTAGGCGGCAAAAGGCCCATCCGTTCGTCGGCCATCATCTTAGATGAACTTGACAGGACAAAGCGGTCAAATTTTTCCCTTAGTTCCTGAATGGCCCGGCCCAGATTATTGACTACATCATTGATAAACCCGGTTGCTTCCTCAGGTGTGGGAGGATGGTGGGTGATGGTATACTGCCCCATTCCCCAACCCCTTGATTTATATACGTATCTTGGCCTTGTCTCATCACACCCCACATAGACAAAACCGTCAAGGTCGTAATGGGACATACCGGTTTCCTGTTTGAGGATGGCCCTGAGATAGGTAGGGGGAACCCCCTGGGCAATAATCCCTTCTTCCTGCTCAGTCAGAAGTTTGGCCGCCTTTCTGTTGGCTCGCCCTGGATCCGGATGAAAAGGCACCTTGAAGAATTCCTCTGAAGGGGCATCTAACATCTCCTTGATGATCACGGCCAACTGCTCATCCACCACTCCATTTATTTCCTTGATCCGGCCTTGATTCCAATCTTTACCCCGGAGCCTCCCCTCGATCAAATCATACTGAAGGGCCTTGACCGCACTTTCCGTACTTCCTCCCCGGCCGAATTGCCCATCAACCTGGCGCATATAATTGTTGCCCATATACCCCAGTCTTTTTAAGGCCGTCTGGAGTCCGGCCACATGGTTGTCAGGGACATCTCCCCCGGCTTGTTCATCCCGATCCCCTGCCTGCAATAGATAATAAACCTCATAAGGCTCATAAGGGGATAACATCTCACCTGCGGCTTCCGGTTTGGACTCAGCCACAGCCAGTTCAATCGCCAGGTTAACAGCGTGATCAGAAACGGTTCCGCCCATCTGCGTCTTTACCTTTTCAAAGGCATTCTTTCGCTTATCTTCAGATGAGTCTATCGTTTCATCTTCCCCCACCTGCTGCACAACCTCTTCCGTGGTATCCTGAAGTTGGTCCACCGTCTCGCCGGCTATATTCTTTAATATTTGGTGCCACACGCTCAAGAATTTTCCCCACATAAAATCTTGCACCTCCTGGTTTGATTTGATTGCGGAAAATCGGTGGGTAATGCCCCACCTACATCTGTATACTCAACGCGGGCATAATCTGCGATTTTGTACCTTCTCAATAACTTGGGG
>JASEGY010000287.1 GCA_030019105.1 bacterium
ACTGTATATTTGCTTTACAGCTTCTGCAACACGGTTTCACTGAATGCTTACAAATAGGTGTAGGTGAAATCCCTGATAAGTATTCAGAAGAACAGTTAGCTGACTTGTTTGCCAATGCCGCCAGAAGGGCAGAAGAAGGCAAGTTTGATGATGCCGTGGCCAGGCTTTATCGAGCCGTAGAACTTCTGGCCCAATTCTTTCTGGCCAGGAAAGGCATTGATGCAGGAGATATTGACCTGGAGAGCCTGCCTCTGAATTTGAGAGAAAAGTACAGCCAAATGAAAGACCCTAAGGGGAAGATCAAGATTGCCCAGGAGAGGGGTTACATCCTTCTTGAAGAAATGGGTGAGGAGCTTGGGCAGGCATTCCTGGAGAGTAAACGGTTGCGTAATGCCCTTAAATCCAGAAATGACTCCATTCTTGCTCATGGACTAACTCCTATTTCTTCAGACGATTACCAAAAGCTCGCAGAAGAGGTAACTAAACTGGCTTTTGTATTTTTGCCCGCATTGGAAAAGTTGAAGACAGAGGCTGAGTTTGCTCATCTTAAGTTTAGTTAAATTCAGCCTTGTTCATCGTTTGGGCAATGGGATCAATTTTGTAGTGGTCGAGCTTGCTCGACATTACGGCAGAGCAAGCTCTGCAACTACAACACCCAATTTGGTCAAGCACTTTTTGCCGAAACGATGAACAAGGCCGAATAAAAGGAGCATGGTTTAATGAATAGAAAGCCCATTCAGTTCAATCCTCATGCTAAATATAGTATGAAACGGAGGGGAGCAACAGAGAAGGAGGTCAGAGAAACGATTAGAAAGTCTCCCTGGCTCCCCGCAAAGAAAGACCGACTCGAATGTGAGGCTGAATTGGGTGCAGTTACTCTCCGCTACTGACCCAAGCATTTGGGGTAAAACGGGTTTCAAACAGGGCGATTTGTGCTAAATTACCCTGTTTATTTGCAGAAATTTGGGGGTAAATAGGGCAGATTTGTTGATGGTAGCGGAGAGTATCTGCACCCGGCTGAATTTGTCTATAATAAGGACTGGCATGGGAAGTTTTACAGATATAAGAAGGTTCGACCTGTCTTTGCTGAAGAGAAGGAAGAGATAGCAGTAATCACAGTCTATACCTTCTACTATTAATAAGTAATCAAGGAGGTGAAGTTATGCGGATTCACTATGATGTAAAAGGAGATGTGTTATACATTGAGTTTAAGAAAGGAACGGTAACAACCAAGCGTATCGATGAAGATGTGGCTATTGATTATGATGAGAAAGGTTGGGTGGCAGGTATTGAGGTTCTTTCTGCTAAAGAGCGAGTGTTAGGTAAAAAGGAAAGGGTTTCTGTAACTACTCAGCCACCAGATATTGATTTTTGAAGTTCCTAAACCACAATATATTGTGGTTTGTCTACTTTTGTGGGTTACATAGAAAGCCATTTTTTAGGAATTTTTGCTAAGTTTTAAACATCCAACCACAATATGTTGTGGTTCTAATATGCAAGACCACTATATAGAGGCTGAGTAGTTACGGGTTTCTATTGATATTGAAAATCTGGTAGGAACGGTTGCTTAGAAAGGGTCAACGTGGATTAATCTTTGTGTCTTTATGCCTATGCAAAGGCAAGGCAGGAGGAGTATGAAGAAATTCACCAATTGGCCAGAAGTTTTTAAACTGTTAACTGGTTTTTGAAGGGTGTCTGACCTGGCCAATGAACTCGCTTTTCAGGAAATTAAAAGATTAAAGAAAATATAGAAGACGGTTTACGGAAAATATAGAAGACGGTTTACGTAGCCGCTGTCATAGGAAAATATAGAAGACGGTTTACGTAGCCGCTGTCATAGCAGGTAACTGTAAATAAATTCCAGAAAAACAGTTAGCAATAGTTAGAAACTGTGTTACTAATATTGCATGCCTTATCTTGCAAGAAAAGGAGGAAGAAGAGGACGGCCAAGGAAATAATTAATTCGCAGATGACCGGCATACTTGCATCTACGTAAAGCGTCTTCTGAAATTCCTACGTAAAGCGTCTTCTGAAATTCCGAAGAGGGTGGAGGTCTATGGAATTGGCGGAATTACTGAAGATGAGGATGTTATTATCATTTAGGTAGGTTCTGGGAAAAATTATTCTATCGAGAGAGTTCTTTAGAAATCAAATACTTAGGAAAGGGGGCGGTGAAGTGGAGAATCTTTGTAAGTGCAAAAAGAGTCTCCTGGAATGCCTTCAAAGAGGTATGTTCCTAAAAATGGGCTTGTCGTTAGGCGTGGTTCAAGGGATTGGAGGGGCTACGGTAGGAAAGAAGACCCGATGAAGAGGGGATTGCGAGGAGAAAGGGATTGAGCTACCGGCGAAGACATTTCTCCGTAGGAAAGAAGACCCGATGAAGAGGGGATTGCGAGGGTCTGCCACTTACTAACGAAAGCCATGTGGCTTTGTAGGAAAGAAGACCCGATGAAGAGGGGATTGCGAGCAAAGGATAATGCGGAAGTGAGAATGCGGAATGCGGAAGTAAAATAAAAAAAAGAAAATGCGAAATGTGGAAGTAAAATGAAAAAAATTGTGGAATGCAGAAGTAACAAGATGAAAGCAGATTTGTACTTCCGCATTCTGAATTCCGCATTCCGCATTATAAAGAGGGAGGTAACGGGGGAAAGATGGGGGACGTAGATAAAAAACATAAAAAACGGCGGTTAAGGATGAAGTAAACTGGCTGACTGGGAAAAGATGGGGGACGAGATACTTAATGGAAGTAGGCTTGAAAGATAAACTGTTAGAGTGATTTCTTATGTTTTTTATCTACGTCTCCTCATGTTTCCTAACGGGGTGAATCTCTGTCCCATTAAGAGATTGTCATTGTGGAGGAGGGTGTGAACAGGTGAACCTTATGACGAAAGCCGAATTATTAACCCTAATCAAACAAGGTGAAGGGCAGCGGTTAGAGTTCAAAAAATCTGTCGCTGAATTAGATAGAGTTATTCACACGCTGGCTGCCTTTGCTAATACCAATTCCGATGGAGGGCATGTTCTCATTGGAGTAGGGGATAAGGGCAAAATCAAAGAGGTGATCGTGATTAACAACATTACCTAAAGTCATGGATCACGCCACCTTTGCAGGATTTCAGTCAGATGCTTCTGCGGATTGCGTAGCATCGCTTGTCGGCGAGCTGATGGGGCTCGGATTTCTTCGAGTCAGGGCCAAAACTTTAGGCGTTTTTGTTAGTCACAGGCATGATTATTCCCGTGATTGACGGCATTCAATTCGGACCCGGTGATCCCGTGCTCTATCTGATTATAGACGCCCTCTCCAGGTATCCGCTCTTCGGCAAGGAAATGTTTTGCCGCAATGCCGATGAGTTGGAGCCTTTCATCGCCCAGCTCAAACAGATGGACATACCCATACTGGCCGTGGTTTCGGATAAGGAAAAAGCGTTAGTACCTGCCATCAAGAATGCCCTCCCCGGCGTACCTCATCAACTCTGCCAGATTCATTACCTCGGTAACGCCGCTAAACCGATGGAAGATGATCTCAAGGCTCTGGGCGTGATTAACAACATTCCCTAAAGTCATGGATCACGCCACCTTTGCAGGATTCCAGCCAGATGCTTCTGCGGATTGCGTAGCATCGCTCGTCGGCGAGCCGATGGGGCCCGGATTTCTTCGAGATGCGCACGCGCTCGACGATAATTTTCAATCGGAACTGCTTGAAGCATGGAGTTGAGTTCGTCCAAAGGCATACAGGCATGTAGCGCCACACCGAACATGTATATACGACCGCAGGACGACCCCGGCCCGTTCGCGGTGGAGGAGCGGCCGGCGCAGCGACGCAGATTATGCTTGCCCAACCCGTTCAAGCCCTCCAGGGCATTCGATGTTTGCGGGATGAGCGGATCGTCATAACAGTGGAACAGACCTTTGGCATAACGCCGGGTCACAGCTTGAACGTGTTCAATGAAGCGACGCAGATAGGCTCCCTTACCCCGTTGCGGTGCTTCCCGTCGTTTGCGGGAGAGAAACGAGAACAGACGGCGCCGGACGGTAGCGCCGTTAGGAGGTGTCACCTCGGGCCAGAGAATATGGCGGATCCCCAGCAGGATGGCCAGACACGAGACAACTCGTTTGGCCAGGGAACGCCGCGCGGGAGTGGGCGCCAGGATAGTTTGCAACTCATCGAGGTTCTGCCAGGGCCCCCTTTTTTCCGCCGGGCTTCGGCGGTGGCTTGGGCGACGGTTTCCAGACCTTCATGGCGTTTTATAGGTGGCGGATGGAAGGGGGCTCGCGCATAGCGGCGGGCCTCGGCGCGGGCCGCTTCACACAATTCGAGACTGACCTCCAGATCTTCGGGAGGCGCTTCGTTCTTCTTTTCGGCCTTGCTCTTGCAACGTATGAGGTTTCGCTGGTATCGACGCAAATTCTCTTCTGTTTCGCGGATTTCGGCACCCAGAGCCGTGACTAACAAAAACGCCTAAAGTTTTGGCCCTGACTCGAAGAAATCCGAGCCCCATCGGCTCGCCGACAAGCGATGCTACGCAATCCGCAGAAGCATCTGACTGAAATCCTGCAAAGGTGGCGTGATCCATGACTTTAGGTAATGTTGTTAATCACGCTGGTGACTGGTGTCTGGCGGTTAGCAGACTACCAGATACCAGACTACCAATCACCAAAAACAAGTTGTCGGGGTGACTTTTGTGGTATTGCATTAATTGATAATTGTTTCAAGGAGGTAGATGAGTATGAAAATGTTAGGTGTAATAATAGTCGCAGTAACCTGTTTAGTTATGATAACCCCTTTGTTTGCTCAGGCCCAAAGATCGCAGGATACTTTAACCAGTAAGGAGATCATGGAGGAATTTACCCAAATAGAAATTCGGCTGGCACGACTGGAAGGACGACTGGAAGAAGGGCTGAAGGCTTTAAACAGGAGAATGGATGATCTGAGGAGCGAGTTAAAGGGAGAAAAGTTATGGTAGAACCCGTTCAGGTTGTCAGGTTCAGAGGTTCAGAGGTTCA
>JASEGY010000288.1 GCA_030019105.1 bacterium
GCCTGAACTCCAAAGGATAGCCAACCCCAAAATCTTTTTCTTAACCACTATATCTCCTCTGGTTCTCTTTTGATATCCATATTTCTGGAGAAACTGTATATGTAGTATGTGTTCATATATAGCACGTATCTCAACATTTGTCAAGGATTTTTTGAGACCGCAGAAGATTTTCCTATGCTCTTGAAGAAGGGCTGAGCTTTCAGAAAAAAGTTGGGAGAAAGGTGAAATTCTACTTGACTCATAGCAAAATGTATGATAGCATCTTATACATCTCGTAGCTATATGCTATAGTCAAGAACGAAAGCTGAGGATTTCAGGTTATGGGTAATGGACAAACTAAAATAGCGGAAAACGTAGTCGGCTCAGTCATGGTGGTGGGGGGAGGAATAGCCGGAATTCAGGCAGCCATAGATTCGGCCAGGTTGGGGCATAGGGTTTATCTGGTGGAAAAGTCATCCTCCCTGGGAGGGATGATACCCCAACTACACGGGACCTATCCGATCTGTGTGTGTTGCAAGTTAGACCCTTGTATTGCCGGGTGTATGCAGAATCCTAATATTGAGGTCTTGCTCAACTCTCAAGTGATTAAGGTAGATGGAGCGGCCGGCAATTTTCAAGCAACTGTCCGGAATAAAGAGACCTGTAACCTGAAGGTTGGAGCCATTATCCTTTCAGCCGGGTTTGAACCTTTTGATCCGGCCGGTTATGATACCTATGGCTACAACCGGTTTCCTAATGTAATCACCAGTGTGGAATTTGAAGGCTTGCAAAAACCCCAGGGGCCTAATCAGGGAGTATTGAGACGGCCTTCTGACAACAAAGAGCCGGAACGAATTGCCTGGTTGCAGTGTGTCGGTTCAAGGGATATTAATCAGGGTGGTAATGGCTATTGTTCTTCAGTTTGCTGCATGTATGCCCTTAAAGAAGCGGTTAATATCAAAGAAGTAAAACCGGAAGTAGCGATATCCATTTTTTATATGGACCTGCGGGCTTATGGTAAAGGGTTTGAAGATTATACCAATCAGGCCATTGAAAAAGGGGTAAGATTAATCCGTTCACGGGTTCACACGGTGGATCCTGTGTTTGAGAGTGATGATTTGAGCATTCAATACGCAGATGAGCAGAGCCATCTGCATACTGAATCCTTTGATCTAATTGTTCTCTCTGTGGGATTAAAACCTGCTCAAAAAGCAGTAGCCCTGGCTGAAAGACTTGGGATAGATTTGAGTCCCAATCGCTTTATTCGAACCAAACCGTTTGAACCGGTAGCCACTTCCGTTCCTGGTATTTTTGTCTGTGGCGCTTTGAGTGGACCAACAGATATTAGCAATGTGGTAACGCAGGCAAGCGCTGTGGCAGCAAAAATTGGTGAGCGCATAAAGCCTGCCGCGCAGCCTGCCCCAGACTTTTTGAAGCCACAGGGTATTTCCGGCGAGTCCCTTGATTTCATAGATGTTTCTGTCGAAAAAGCAGCCCTGGTGGTAGGTGGTGGTGTGGCAGGTATGGAAAGCGCTCTGACCCTGGCCAAACAGGGTTATCCGGTAACACTGGTTGAAAAGCAGAATCGGTTGGGTGGTCATGCCCTTTCCGTAAGTAAAACATGGCAGGGGTATTCAGTCCCTGATTACTTAGCCAAACTTATTAATGAGGTCAGCAATCATCCCAAAATAAAGCTATGCCTTGAAAGTGAAGTGGTTAAGACATCAGGTTGGGTAGGCAATTTCAAATCCGAAATCCGAAATCCGAAATCCGAAATTGAGCATGGTGTGACTATCCTGGCTACCGGCGCCGAAGCCATTAAACCGGACGAATATCTCTATGGTCAGAATTCTAAGATATGGAACTGGTCTGATTTTGACGCCCGGATAATAAAAGACCCTGGTGTATTCGAAGAGGCAAAGACGGCCGTGTTCATTCAATGTGTGGGCTCCCGTGAAGAACAGAGACAATACTGCAGCAGGTTATGTTGCACATTTTCCGTGCGTAAGGCCATCGACCTGAAGACAAAGAATCCTGATATGGATATCTATGTGCTCTATCGTGAGATGCGCACCTATGGAGAACGAGAAGATATCTATAAGCAAGCTCGTTCGGCAGGTGTGATCTTTATCCGTTATACCCTGGAAGATAAGCCTCAAGTTTGTGAAAAAACAGATGGGAACCTGGAGGTGACTGTTCAGGATCACATACTTAATCAGCCGGTGGTCATTGAGCCTGATTTTATTTGCCTGCAGTCTGCTATCGCAAGCCAGGGCAGCGAGAACCTGTCTAAGCTGTTTAAGGTAGCCCTGGATAAGGATGGCTTCTTTGCAGAATCGCCAACCAAGCTGAAACCGGTAGATTCGATGACAGATGGAGTGTTTCTGGCTGGTATGGCTTTATCTCCAAAATCTATAGAAGAGAGTATTGCCCAGGCCCAGGCATCTGCCGGCCGGGCAATGGGGATATTATCCCGGGATACCATTCAGGTTGGGGGTGCCATAGCGGAGGTTGATCCGGAGAAATGTGTTGCGTGCCTTACCTGTGTTCGAATGTGTCCTTTTCAAGTGCCGATGGTGGATTCGGGTCAGAGAGTGGTTTCTATTGAGCCTGAATCCTGTCGTGGTTGTGGTATATGTGTGTCTGAGTGTCCGGGCAAGGCTATCAGTTTGGTTGGATATACCGATCAACAACTGATAGCCAAAACAGAACAGCTTTTATCTTCATAAGTAAGGAGAGCTTTTATGGCAGAGTTTGAACCAAAGTTAATTGCCTTCTGTTGTTCTAATTGTGCAACTTCGGCAGCTAATGTATGTGAAGCCATTGGCCTGAGCACTCCAGGCAATGTTGATGTTGTCCGAATACCTTGTACTGGCAGGGTAGATATCTTGCATTTACTGAAAGCCTTTGAAATTGGGGCAGATGGAGCATATGTAGCCGGTTGCTCAGATGGCAACTGTCAGTTTAGAGATGGTAATATCAAGGCAAAACGGCGAGTGGCCAGGGCTAAAAAGCTGCTGGATGAGGTTGGTGTTGGTGGAGACCGGCTTGAGATGTACAATATGAGTGCCTCCATGGGACCTGAGTTTGCTAAGATGGCCCGAAAGATGACGGAGAGGATAAGGGAACTGGGGCCAAGTCCGTTGAGGAAGAAATAATTCATTGCAAAATGGTCATTGCAAATTTAGCATTTCAAATTTGAAATTTAAAATGATGATTTTGCAATTTGCAATGAAGGAGGCTGGAGATGATTATTGCAGAACAAAAGCCGATTCAGGAAATAAAATCAATGATAGCCGGTTACCAGAAAGTACTGGTAGTTGGCTGTGGCACCTGCGTTACGGTTTGCATGGCCGGGGGCGAAAAGGAGGTAGGAATTATTGCTAGCACCCTGCGAATGGCTCTAAAACTGGATGGGAAGGAGCCTGAAGTCATTGAGGACTGCATTCGACGCCAGTGTGAGTGGGAGTTTGTGGATGAGTTGAAGGAGAAGATAGAAGGGGTCGATGCAGTGCTCTCTACTGCCTGTGGGGTGGGGGTGCAAGCCTTAGCTGAGCGGTTTGGTGATAAGCCGGTGTATCCAGCCCTTAATACCACCTCTATGGGCATGCCAAAGGAACACGGGTTTTGGATAGAGACCTGCCGGGGATGCGGTGACTGCGGGCTGGGTAAGTTTGGCGGGGTATGCCCGATTGCCCGCTGTTCAAAGGGATTGCTTAATGGCCCCTGCGGCGGCAGTCAGGACGGCAAGTGCGAAGTAGATAAAGAGATGGACTGCGGCTGGCAGTTGATCTATGAACGCCTGAATTCATTGGGGCAGCTTGACCAAATTGAGGATATAGTCCAACCCAAAGATTGGTCTACTGATCGGGATAAAGGCCAGAGGAGAATTATCAGGGAGGACGTGAAGGTATGAATTTCGGATTTCGGATTGCGAATTGCGGATTGAAAAGGAGAAATATAGATGGCAAGACCATTTAAGGAGATATTATCATCGGGCGAGTTTGTGGTTACTTCAGAGATCGGACCACCCAAGGGGACAAATATCGAGAAGATGGTCCATCATATTGAGCTGTTGAGCGATAAGGTTCATGGGCTGAATGTTACCGATAACCAGTCATCTGTTATGCGGCTTTCCTCTCTGGCTGCCTGTCATATCATCAAGGATAATGGCGGGGAGCCAATCTTGCAGATGACTTGCCGTGATCGCAACCGCATGGCCTTGCAGTCGGATTTGATCAGCGCCCATGTGCTGGGTATACATAATGTCCTTTGCCTTACCGGAGACCATATCAGCCTGGGTGATCATAAGGGCGGCAAACAGGTATTTGATCTGGATTCGGTTCAGTTGGTTGCAACAGTTAAAGCCCTTGAGCAGGGTAAGGATATTGGGGGAAATGAGCTTGACGGAGCAGTAGAGTTTTGTGTAGGGGCAACGGCCACACCTGAAGCTGATCGGATGGACTCACAACTGCTGAAGTTTCGCAAAAAGGTCAAAGCCGGGGCAAAGTTTTTCCAGACACAGGCAGTCTATGATATGGATATGCTCAAGAAATTCATGGAATATGCCAGGCAGTTTGAGGTGAAAATCCTGGCCGGTATCCTGGTGCTTATCTCCCCTGGTATGGCTAAATACCTTAATGCTAATGTAGCCGGTGTAACCGTGCCCCAGGAACTTATTAACGAGATGGCTGGTGCGGAAAAAGGCAAGCGGTTACAAAAGGGGATAGAGATAGCCACCCGGCAGATCAAGCAGATAAAGGAAGAAAACATTTGCCCCGGGGTGCATATCATGGCTATTGGCAAGGAAGAGATCGTGCCGGAAATACTGGCTTGTTTGTAGTAACCCGCTTTAGCGGGTGGTTTCGGGTCAAACAACCGCATAAATGCGGTTACTACAGACCTCGTGCTTTGCCCTCGCCAAATCGACAATAAGCCTTTTGGCCACAGG
>JASEGY010000289.1 GCA_030019105.1 bacterium
GGGTTCGCGGCAGAATAAAGCAACTTGTGCGGTAACTTGTGCGGCAACTTGTGCGGTGACTTGTGCGGTGACTTGTGGTACAGACCTATTTCTTGCAACCTTTTCCGCGGATTCGACAATCGGCACCTTGAATGTAACGATGAGAAAGCCTTGTCGCTCCTCGAAGATCGGTGAAGCAACGCCGTGTTTCTCGCACATCACGATGACGCGGTTGGTTCCACGGCCCCAAACCTCAACCGCGCCGGTGCGATGAAACGCTTCGGCGATCAGTGGATTTCGAAGCTTTGACAGGTGCGGGCCGGAAAGCTGGGCCAGAGTTACGCCATGGGGGAGCCGGCCATAGCTTTGTATCTCGATCCGGTCATCAAAGACCACAATGGCCACGTAGCCGGAGTAATCCGAGTAGTCGCGATGCATGACGGCATTGAGGAGAATCTCCCGCAGGGCATCGAGGGGTACTGGGAAACGATCTTCGCGGAAAATTTTTCCTTCGGGGAATCGCGCTCCCAACGGCATAGTCCGTTCGAGAAACGCTATGCCCTCACGTACCATGGCAAAGGCGTTCATATGTTCTTGCCGGTTGTCCACGATGTCGCCGGTGACCATCGTTCCCCGGAACCGTCCCATTTTGAGAAGGCACTGTGGATAGTCGGGCAAGAATTTCTTCCCATATAACATCTGGGCGGCTTGTGTGAGGATGCCTTCCATTCGTAATCCAAGCCGATCGAGAATATCGCCAATGTCACGACTTGTATCCAGAGATATCCGGTTCTGCTGGATAGCCAGTTCGCGAGTCCGCAGGATTTCCGTCCGATCGAGATCCTTTAGCGACAACCCCTCGGCAGGAAGGTTTTCCCATCGGCGTTTCGCGTGACCGCGCTCAAGCAGCAGTTGTTCGTAACGTGACTGGGGCATCTTCCGCGTCGTTGCCCCCACCCGTTCATAGGCCCGGCCTTCGAAGGTAAAAGGGACTGATTCGTTGCCGGCTTCAACTTTGAGTACGATGACTTGTTTGTCATTCCCGAGGTCAACCAACTCCATCCGAACCGGTGCAGGCGGCTCAAAACGATCCAATGCTGCAGCAATCTTTTGTTGCGTGCTATCGGAAACCTCCTGGCCGAGCAATCGACCATCCGGGCCAACACCAATGACTACAGTCCCTCCCGACACATTCAGAAAAGCGCATAAAGTCTGCATAGCCCCCTGAAGTTCAGCCGTGGAACGCTTGAATTCCAGTGTCCGGCCTTCGCCTTTCTTGAAAAGACCGGCCAATTGTTTTGCACCGCCGGGATTCCCGGATGCTTTCATAGGCGTTTTCCTCCGTAAAGCGACTGATCCTCCCGCACCATCATCGGCTTCGTCATCGTGTTCACCTCCAGCCAGTAATGCTGGACTTTAGTTACCTCGTGCCAGGGAAATCGGGCCGGGTCTTTGATCGGCTCCTGCAAGATGGGCTTCGTGGCGCAGTTGGTAACCACATAAAGCCAGTAGCAATCGCGGCGGTCCTCCGCCACGCGCCTTTCGTTCGGCGTGAGCAGGATCGTGCCCGTAGACTGGGCCAGCCCCTTGACCTCGATGAGCCGCAGTTCGCCGGAGTTGATGTCCAGGCTGGTGACATCGTAGCCCAGGTTCTTCTCGTGGACATCGTACACTTGACGCCCATGGGCTTGCTCGTGTTCGATCACTATCCGCATGGCCGTGGCCTCGGTCTCCGGATTTGGTCGCATGCGCCGAAGGTCGGGGGCTTCGCGCTCGGGATGTGGAAGAACGAGGACGCTCGCGATACGCTCTACCGCCTGCAGGGACAGCGACCGCTGGCGATCGAGGTCCGACCTCCGCCGCTCGCGCCGGGCGAGAAGCTCAGCATCCCGGTTCTCGGCCTGCGCCAAACGGCCATCCGCTCCGGCAACGCCCTTTTCCTTGTCCTCGTTGGCCTTTCCTATCTCTTCATCCGCGCGCTGCAGCAACTCGGTCAAGGAAAGCTCCACGTGCTTCGCGATGCGCTCGACCTCGGTCAGGCGCTCCTCGCGTGTCTCTTCGAGGAAAGATTGGAGTGCGGTCTTATGCAGCCACGCAGAAGGCTCAGGCTCTGCGGCAATAGCGGGAACCTGCTCCGGAGGCCCTGCAGGCGAAAAGTTCCCCAGCATGTTCGGTTCAACCAGCTTCAGATTGGTGGGATAGGCATCTTGCCTGTCTCTATGTTCGACAGGCTGGAAGCCTATCCCACTTATTTCTACAGCGAAGAGACGCTCGTGAACCACATGGCCAAGGCCGTCCACTACGCGGGCACGGTAGAAGTCGATCCGTGAGGGCTTCTCGTGTTGAAGTGAATAGAAGCAGGCTCCCTTACCGAACACTTCGGCGGCCTTGTCAAAGGCGTGCCTGCGGAGGGCATCGAAGAGCGAATGGCCGGGAGTCACCCATTCAAGGTTGTTCTTTTCAGTAGTTTCGCGGTCGGTCGAGCAACGTGGATACTTCGACGCCAGGCTGGACAGTTTCCAATCCGGCTCACGCTCGTGCCGCTGGAGCGCCGGCGGCGTCCGGGCAGGCTCGAAGGTATGGGGCATACCCTCCACGACCTTCAGCTTGAGTGGAACGTATTCGGCCGCCTCGCGAATGAAGCGGGCGATGGTCTCCGGCACGACGCGACGTTCCTGCGCCCGGGCCCGGCGCTCGATCAGCATCTCTAAATTGAGCTTCTTGGCCGCCAGGCCTTCAAGTGCGTTTTGGCAGATAGCCCGAAACCGCCCCTCATCCACGTTCTCAAGCAGACGTTCTTCAAGGTCAGCATCGCCAAGTTTGCCCGAGTAGTAATCCCGGAGGATTCGCTCCACATGGGCGGCGGGGAGTACTTCACCCACAACATTGAAGACTGCGTCGTCGTCCAGGGCATCACGGATTTCCTGAAGTTTCTCCAACAGTCGCTGGAGGACCCGGCCTTCGATGGTATTTGTAGCCACGAAGTTGAAGATCAGGCAATCCTTCCGCTGGCCGTAACGATGGATGCGACCCATGTGCTGTTCGAGGCGATTCGGGTTCCACGGGATGTCGTAGTTGAAAAGAACATGGCAGACTTGCAGGTTGATACCTTCTCCGGCCGCCTCAGTGGCTACGAGAACCTGAATTGCGCCCTCGCGGAATTCTTGTTCCGAGTAAAGACGCGTACCCGGCTCGTTACGGAAGCCCGGCTTCATCCCGCCATGGATGCAACCCACCTTGAAGCCCCAGGCATTTAGATTCTCGACGAGGTAGTCGAGCGTGTCCTTGAACTCGGTGAAGAGCAGCAGGCGCTTGTCCGAATGACCGAAAAAGCCTTCCTGGTGAAGTATGTCCTTGAGCTTGGAGAGTTTGGCTTCCGCATCGGAGTCTTCTACACTCTGGGCCTGCCTGGCGAGTTGACAAAGCTCCGCGATCTCCTCGCGGATCTGCTCGGCGTTTCCTGCGAGTGTGATGGCTTCGAGCATCTCCTCGAGCCGCTCGCGCTCGTTCTCCTCCATTTCCTCAATCTCTTCCGGATCGGGAATGTCCGGCGGAGCCAGCCGGGCCAGTTCCTGGGCTTTCTTTAAACCCTCTTCTAATCTACGAGCGCGGTTATCCAAGCTATGCCGCATGGCGTAGGTACTGGAAGCCAGCCTGCGTTGGTAAAGGGACATCAAGAAGCCAACGGCTCGGGCACGGGGATCATCTCCCTGGGCAGCGGCCCTGGCGCTCTGGCGTTTCACGAAACGGGTGATCTCTCTATAAAGCTCGAATTCCGGCCCATCGATTTGAAAGTCGACGGTGTGCGTAATGCGCTTGGTAAAGATCTTCTCAGCGGCCCATGTGCCGTCCGAACGCCGCTCTGAGAAGTAGACCATCGCCTCCTTGGTACGGCGAAGATAGAACGGAGCACGACGACGGTCAATGGCCTCGCGAATGGAGCGGACGTCTGCATAGGCATCCGAGTCGAGCAGTTGCAGGAACAGCGAGAAATTAACCGGGTCACCCTTGTGAGGGGTTGCCGTCAATAGAAGGATGTTGTCAGAGGTATCCCGCAGGAGTTCACCGAGGGCATAGCGGGCGGTCTTGCGGGCTGGAGGGGTCCAGGACATGCGGTGGGCCTCGTCCACAATAATGAGGTCCCACCGGACCTGTCTCAAGCCCGGCAGGATTTCTGTCCGCTTGGCAAGGTCGAGCGAGGTGATGACCTTCTTCTGCTCCAGCCACTGGTTGACGCCAAACTGGTCGCAGATGTCCCCGCCCTTTAGAACGAGGAATTTCTCATCGAATTTTTCCTTCAGCTCTCGTTGTCATTGAAAGGACAGGTTCGACGGGCAGACGACCAGGATATGCTCGGCCAGGCCACGCAATTTGAGTTCGCGAATGAGAAGCCCGGCCATAATTGTTTTCCCGGCCCCAGCATCATCTGCCAGAAGGAATCGGACACGTGCCAGCTTGAGCAGATAGTCATAAACAGCTTCAAGCTGATGGGGAAGCGGGTCGACACGTGAAATGGAAAGACCGAAAAAGGGATCAAATTCGTAGGCTATCCCAAGGGAATAGGCTTGAAGGCCGAGCCGAAGAAGGCGTCCATCACCATTGTAACTGAATTTGGAATCAAGAATCGTTAGTGTTTCGAGATCCGTTTTATTCAGCGTAACCTTTCGGAATCGTTCAGACTGGATACCAACAAGGCCTACCACCCACATATCGGTTCCTGAAGGACGTACTGTCTCCACACGCATGGGTTCGTTGAACAGGGAACCGGTTACAAGACAACCTTCGTATATTATGTCATTGGGAGGCATCACTTCCCAGCCTTTCCGTCATCGTATCTTCTCAATATATACTATTACCCCGCAACATTTGCGTTGTCCGCAAGAATGTTACGATTGCGGATTGCGGACTGGAGATTTTTAAATCCGAAATCCGAAATCCG
>JASEGY010000028.1:0-12267 GCA_030019105.1 bacterium
TGTACTTTGCGCATCTACTTGGCCGATAAAGAGTTATGCTTAAGTTGATGCGCATAGGATGGTTCAAAAAGGAACCCTTGAAAAATAGAGGTGAACGAGTGCAGAAGCAAGAAAGGTCAAAGAATTTTAATAAGATAAGCCGCCTTATTCAAAAAGGTGAGGAAAGAGGACATGTTACTTATGAAGACCTTGACGAGGTCTTTACGGACAAGTCAGTCTGGTCGCCTCACCTGGAAGACCTTCTGGGGCAATTAGAAGAGCATAATATAACTGTCATTGATGGGAAAGAAGAAAAAGAGAAGGCAGAGGAAGGAAAATTAGGAGTTACCTGGCTTCAGGAGCCCGTAAAAACTTATCTCTCTGAGATTGGACGGATACCTGTATTAGACAGTGAAGAGGAAATAGGACTGGCTAAAACAATCGAACAGGGAAAAGAGAGCCTCAAACAAATTGAGAAGGAACTTGACCTTTCGATAAGAAGAATAAAGCGGCTTTTTCTTCAGCGGCGACAGGAAGATAAAGTGATTAATCCCGAGGTTTTATCTCATTTGGCCTATTTAGACCAAAACAAGAAAGAGTCAATTTTATCTGCGATCGATTCGGCTGAAAAGCAGGTCTCAGAGGCCAAGCAGAAATTTACTGAGGCCAATCTTAGATTGGTGGTTTCTATTGCCAAGAAGTACGTCCATTGCAAGGTGTCCTTTCTTGATCTGGTTGATGAAGGGAATTTAGGGCTGATGAGGGCAGTAGATAAATTTGATTATAAAGAAGGATTTAGATTCAGCACTTATGCCACCTGGTGGATCAGACAGTCGATAACAAGGGCCCTGGCCAATCAGGCCAGAACGGTCAGGATACCGGTCTATATGGCGGAGATGGTTAATAAGTGTATCAAAACAACCCGTATTTTATCTCAAGAACTCGGCCGGGAACCTACTTTAGAAGAGATTGCAGCTAAGATGAAACTTCCGGTTGCCAGGATTGTTGAGTTAGTGACTGTGGCCCAGGAGCCGGCGTCACTGGAAACACCGGTTGGTTCAAATGGAGTCAGTCAATTAGGTGATATGATCGAGGATAAAGATAGCTTGCCTCCTCATAAGGCTATGTTTTTTCAAATCCTCAAGGAGCAGATAAATAAGCTTTTGACTACACTTAGCGAGAAAGAAGAACGAACTTTGAGACTTCGATACGGCCTGGATGAAGAGAGTGGCCCTCATACCCTTGGAGAAATAGGCGATATTTTAGGTGTAACCCGGGAAAGGGTCAGACAACTGGAAAATAAGGCCCTTTCAAAACTTCGCAAGCTTCAAATTAGTAAAGAGCTCCAGGAATTTTTCCTGGAGGAAGAATAAGTCGATTGCGGATTTTGGATTGCGGATTGCAGATTTTGGATTTTAGATTGCGGATTTGACACTACAGATTTCTTTATTCATCTCATTCTTCAATCTATAGTGCTTAAGAAAAAGATTTTGGGGTTGGCTATCAATTGGAGTTTAGGCTTTAGCCTTTCATAACTAATGAAATCCTAAAGGATTAACTCCAAAAGTCGAACAACCTGTCTTGAGTTCGCTTACCCCAAAAACATTATCTTAAAAGCTATACAATCCAGATTCGGCAAATCCCGCAATCCGCAATCCGCAATCCGCAATCAAATAAGGAGGTGTATGATTTGTTAGATCTTAAAGATTTCATCCGGGATATCCCGGATTTCCCAAAAGAAGGAATTTTGTTTAAGGACATTACTCCTCTCTGGCAAGACCCCGCTGCCTTTCGGCAAGCTATTGACACCCTGATCGATCGGTTTAAAGATGAGAGGGTTGAAATAATAATAGGGGCTGAGGCAAGAGGATTTATTATCGGGGCGCCAATGGCTTATCAGTTGGGGACAGGACTTATCCCTGTCCGTAAACCGGGAAAACTTCCTTATAAAACTATTTCTGCTTCTTATGACTTAGAATATGGTACTGATTCTTTGGAGATGCATGTAGATGCCGTATCCCCCGGTCAAAGGGTCTTGATTGTAGATGACCTCCTGGCTACCGGAGGAACAGCTAAGGCATTAGTGGAACTTGTCGAAAAGGCCGGGGCCAAAGTAATAGGCATTGCCTTCCTGGTGGAATTAACCTTTCTCTACGGCCGGGACAAATTAGAAGGGTATGAAGTCTTTTCCCTGATGCAGTATTAGTTCCCTCCACCGTGTCCGGTCAGCAAATCGTTTTCCGTGACCGTTATCCGTGTCCGTCCTTTCTTTACGAACACGGTAACCGGACACGAATCACGGTTAACAGTTGCTAAAAGTGATTGACATTTAATTAACTTTATGTTATAATAAACAGTTATTCCACGGGGCGATAGAAACCAGGTTTCTTAAAGAAACCTGGTTTCTGATCACGCAAGAGAGGTTTAGGGATAGGCTCTTAGCAAGTAAAGCCTCTTCGGTTAAATACTATGGAAATCTCTGATAGAGAAGCTCTTATTTTAGCGGCCCTGCTTCACGATATTGGAAAGTTCTGGCAGAGGACAGGAGAAAAGTATCGTGTCGAGTATGAGGAAGTAATCAAAGACTGTTGTCCCTACTTTGAAGTGCGCGGGATATATACTCATCGGCACATCCTCTGGAGTGGAGATTTTGTGGACAGGTATATAGGGGATAAAAAGGTGAAAAACCTGGTTCTCTATCATCACAGTCCTTTAAATCGTCTCCAGAAGATCCTTGCTCTGGCTAATGATCTTTCACTGGGGGAGCTGTTTCCTGAGGAAGGCTTTCAGGAAATGGAGCAGCCGGATTATTATCAAACTCCTTTGCAGTCTATCTTCTCGGAAACAAAAGTTAAGCCGGATGAGTCTATCTTTAACCGTGAGGCTTACTACTTTCCTGTGACTAAATTCAGCAGCCCGGAACATTTTTTACCTGAAACTCAACTTAGTTTGAGCAAGGAGAAATATCTTCACTTGTGGCGGGACTTCACGCAGGAAATCTCTAAGCTTGGGGAGCTTAAGCGCTTTTCAACCGACTCCGACACCTGGTACTATCTATTAAAGAAATATCTTTCTAATATACCGGCGGTACCTCTAAAAAAAGTTGGTGAATACAGTCCTGATCTTTCCCTCTTTGACCATGCTTGTACCACGGCTGCGGTGGCTGTTTGTCTTTATGACCTGAATTTAAAAGAAACCGAGTTGGATGAAGTTTTAAGCGCCTTTTGGCACGTACACCCACCACTAAGTATAGGAGTAGAAAGATTTATCTTCATCGGGGGAGAAATTAGCGATAATCCTCTGGAGGGGAATTCTCTCCTGGAGCAGGGCAACGATTCCATTATCAAGGGTAAATTCCTTTATCTTCGATTATTGGAAAGAGCAGTAGTCAAATCTATCCTGGAGTCCCTTGATTTGCCCCAGGTTAATCTCCTGTATTCAGGAGGGGGACGATTTTATCTCATCGCCCCATTAACCAAGGAGGCGCAATTATTAGAGATAAAAACCGAAATTAACCGGAGACTAAGCCACGTTCACGGTGGTGAACTGAGGCTATCCCTTGCTTCTGTCCCGGCAGCTATGAACGACTTTATCGGAACGCTTGGCGCCGGGTTGGGCCGTTGCTGGAAAATGGTATTAGAAGCCCTTGAGTTAGATAAGAATAGAGCATTTAAGGAATTAGCGGCTAAAAACTATTCCCTGGTTTTCGCTCCTCTGAGCAAGGGAGGTAAAGAGGTATATTGTTCCATTTGTGGGATTGATCGGGTAACTGAAAAGGGAGCTATTTGCGGCATGTGTGCCGGCTTTGAGGAACTGGGTCAGTTGGGCAGCACGTCTGAAATCCTTCTGGAAAGAAGGATAGCGCTTGATTCTGATAAAGATATCCCCTCACCCGGCAACTTCCGGGAAGCCCTTGAGATTTTTGGGGGACAGTATATTTTCAGAAAGAACCAAGAATTAGCCGCAATAAAAGCCGATTTTGACATCAACGTAATTATTTTGAATTCTCCGGAATTGTCTAAAGTTAGCGCGCAACTCCCTTCTTACTATAAACAAAAAGAGGCCTCTAAGGCCTCCCTTGAATTTGACTTTTTCCCTCAACGGGTTCCGGAAATGAAGAAGAAGCAGGCTAAATTACAGGGCGTGGTTAGATTAGATATGGATAATCTTGAACTGATCTATTCCCATGGACTTGGATACAGGGCTACTTTAAGTCGAATATCTACTTTAAGCTCCTTAATTTCTATCTTTTTTAAGGCTTATCTAACGAGCTTTATTAAGGATAAATATGCCAATGATGCTTCCCTGCTCTGGGCAGGCAGTAATGCTGTCTTTATAACTGGAGACTGGGATAAGGTTATTGAAGCATCTATATCTGTCAGAGAAGCCTTTAAGAAATATACCGGTGAAGATGGCGGCTTTGATCTCTCGGCCGGTTTGTCTTTTATTGGCCCGGATGAGCCGGTGTCAGTTGGAATTACCTCAAGCCGGCGGTCGCTGAATGAGGCCAAAAAGAAGGGAGGAAACTTCGCCTTTTTAGGAAAAACAATTGCCTGGGATAGGCTTGAAGATATTGAGCGGCTGAAAAATATACTTATTTTCTGTCTGGAAATAGGAAAAGAAGGACAACGTCTTCCGGCTGAGATACTCCTTGAGTTGTCTAATCTCTACCGGCTTTACGAAAAAGCAAGAAGGAATACTGAAGAGCCGCCGGAAACGGTTAACTATCAACGCTGGCAGTGGTTGCTGACATTTTACCTGGCCCGGATGATAGAATGTTATCCTGAATTTCAGACTGAACTTGGTGGAATAAGGGAAATGATCGTTAATGAGGGGTTAATTAAAGACTTAGATGTGGTCATTAATTGGGCCGGCCTGAGTCTCGAGCAGTGAACAGATATACTCGGCACGGTCATAAATTGCGCTTAATTGGATCGTTATTCGTGTCCGTTGCCCGTGTCCGTTGCTTGGTTTTGAGGTTATTCTTTTTACTACGGACACGAGATATTTAAAAAGCGGGGACGGTTCATAATCTACAATTTTGCTGTGAAAACTTGTGGATTGAATATCGAATATCGAATAAAGAATTTAGAATTATGAAGTCTTGTTCCCCTTTTTCCTTCGACATTCATTATTCCTTGTTCGATATTCGATATTTTACTCAGCCGCAAGCTTTCACAGTAAGGTGAACCATCCCAAAAAGCGCAATTTGTGCCCGTGTGAAGTATAGGAGTCAGGAAGCAGGAGTCAGGGGTCAGAAATCTTTTTCTGTCTTCTATGGCTCGACCCCTGACCCCTGACCCCTGACTCCTGACTCCTGAGGTGAATTATGGATAAGATCTTTGATGAAGGGAAAAATCAAATCAAACGATGCCTCCGGTCCGGGGTAGACAAAGAAGTCAATGAGTATGCCGAAAGACTGGCGAAGCATATTAGGACTGCCTTTAAAATAGAAACTTCACCTGCTTCCTGGATTCGTATTCCTTTAGCCCATCTCAGGCGATTAAACCAGGGGAAAACAACTGAGACTGATTTTGAGTCTGAAATAGGCATCCTGAAAGCGGAGTTCCTCTATGCGGCCTATCAGACAAAGGAGAAGGGACTCCAAGGATTGGTTGCCCTTATTAATTTTGGAGTAGAGGAACTTTTGAACAACCAGCGACAAGTCCAGGGGATTAGAAACTTAACCCAATTCCTGGAGGCTATTATGGCCTATCATTATGCAGCACAATATGTTGAGTAGTCAACTGAGTTTCGGCCACTCAAGTCGAAAATGGGAAATGGGGGACGGTTCAAAAATCGTCCATTTTCTGGTGAAACCTTACGTTCTTTCTGGAGTTTAGGCTTTAGCCTTTCATAACTAATGAAATCCTAAAGGATTAACTCCGGAAAGTTAATGATAATTTTTAGCCGCAAGCTTTCACAGTAAGGTGAACCATCCCGGAAAGGGGAAATTAGGAAATGGGAAGTTGCACCTGACTCGCTTCGCTCGCAGGTGAACTTCTGGTTAGGCGGTAGCAAGGCGAAAACACGGGGGCCAAGAGCCAAAAGTGATGGAGAGTTCCAAGCGCTTGCTCAGGATGCACAATGTAGCCCACATTCCTTTGCAAATCATCAAGATCAAGCCAAGGAGGAAATGGAGGTGAGTAATGCCGCTACCAACTTTGGACAGTACAGGAGAATTACCCGAAGGTGTGCATCAAGCCACGATAGCTGAAATTATCGCGCGATTTGGTAGCGGAACGCCGCAACGGCAAGCTATCACAACACGTTTGCTTCGCATCTATCATCTCGCTCAAGCCACAGGCGAACTGGTATCCTCTTCAAATTTAAGGGTAACTCTGGACATCCTCTCAAATTAAGTTGGTAGATGCTCTATCCATTATATAGAAATATTATATTGTTGAATACCACCTTTTTACTTACCATTAAATTTGAAAAGGATACGCGAACTGGAACGTTTCATCATCTTCGGAAGTTATGTCACCACCAAACCCGATCCCAATGACGTTGACATCGTGATAGTGATGCGTAACGATTTTCAGGTACCGGCCTGTGGCGAGGAAACACGCAGATTGTTCGATCACACGCAAGCGACGGAGGAGTTCGGTGCCAGCATCTTTTGGATCCGTTCATCGATGCTATTCCTGGAAACCCTGGAGGAGTTTATCGAGCACTGGCAAATCAAGCGAGACCGTACCCGTCGCGGGATTGTGGAGGTGAGACCATGATTCACAATGACCAAGAACTGGAAACAACGCAGGAGCGTATTGCCTATTTCCAACGATTGCTGGTACAGCTGCGTGTTACCGCTACACCTGAAGAATTTTCGGCGGTTGCAAGTGGTTATCGGGCAGAAATTACCCGGATGCAAGACGAAGTACTTGCGTACCTGTTGCGGCACGCGAGTGAACCCACGTCAGTGGGAAGTTCGCTGAGTCATATTCCTGCCAGTATTGCCTAATGCCTAACCAGCGTATGCACCTGTCAAAATCTGAGCATGACCCCTTCGGGGATCATGCCCAGATTTTGCCAGTGATCCGTAGCGGGTTGTCGAGGACGCTTTGCGTCCTCGACAACCCGAGATTATCTGAACCTTTGAGGCAACGATGCCCAACTGACTAAGAACTGGAGGGAACCAAATTGGCTGAACAAAATAACTTCTCTGGTAAGATTTTAATCTCAGGGATCATTACCCTGAAGACAAGTCTTCATATCGGACGTCCTCAAATCTATGCTGAGGTATTTGGACTTTCCGGTTCCATTATTAGAGATGAACTAAGTGAGGCCCCTTATATCCCGGGCTCAAGTCTCAAAGGGACTCTAAGGTCCCTCCTGACTAAGGCCAACAACAAAAATGTATCATCTCCTAAATCCATCCATAGATGCACAAAAGAAAAAGAATACCGCAAGTGCTCTGTTTGCAATATCTTTGGCTTGCCAATCAATATCGTCGAATTTCCTGTTCAGCCGGGACGTCTTATCGTAAGGGATGCCTATCTTACTGGGGAATCAGTTGCTGAGATATTGAAGTCTACTGAAATACCCTATACCCATCTGAAAAGAGAAGTCGCTTTAAACAGGATTTCCCTTGTTCCAACTGTTAGAGAAATAGAAATAGTCCCGGCCGGTTCTGAATTTGCCTTCGAATTCATTTTCGATATTTATACCACGAATGATTTGTCTCTGCTAAACGAACTATTCATAGCCATGATGCTTTTAGAAGAAGATTACCTGGGAGGGGGTGGTTCCCGGGGGCTGGGACAAGTCAGGTTTGGTCAATTTGGCCGCAGCAAAGATGGCCTGCTTGATTTCAACCAAATAACCAAAGGCTTGAAAGTAGAGTATCGCAGTCTCAAATATTATCAGGAAAAGGCTGAACCGGTAGTTTTAATTCCCGAAAATCAGCACATTGGTCTTCCTAAGCTGAAAAAGCAATTCAAGACATTGATTCAGGATAAGGTTAAGTTAGGATAATAGTGAGATGATATATCTTTGCAAGATTAAACCTAAAGGGCCCTTTTGGGTAAGTGGCAATGGACGGAGTATCATTCATTCAGATACCCTCTTTGGCCTTTTGATAGATAAATCTGTCCAGCTCTTTGGTGAAAAGGCAATTGATGCCCTGACTAAAAATCAGAAGCCCTCTTTCTTTAATTCCTCTGTGTTTCCTTTTTACCAGGACATCCTTTTCCTTCCTAAGCCTTTTCAGCAACCCACCTTGATAAAAGAACAAGCAGATAATATGGCTATCAGGAAATCTCTGAGTTGGATTGAATTTCTTTCTCCGGATAACTTCTTTAAATTTTTGGAAGAGGAAGAAAATGAGGTTGAGGAGAGCGGTTGGGGCAGGTTAGTCAGAAGAGGGGGCGAAGAAATAACTGCGGCCGCTAAACCCCGGATAAAAATACACAAGGAAGAAAAAGGCTTGCGGTTCAAACCGGAAATGGCTTTTGGTCATTTCTTAGTAACATCAGAGGAGAGAGACCTGTTTGAAAGTAATGGAATCAAGACTTTCTTTCACAGAAACCAGGTTTCTAAACGGTCACAGTCTTGCGAATTAAGATTTAACCAAAATATTGATTGCGGCCTCTACTTTTTTATTCGGATTAATTCTGATTCAGACGTGTCACAGTTGACGGGAGCGCTAAGGCTGCTTCAGGATGAGGGACTGGGCGCTTACCGTAGTACCGGCGGCGGGGCTTTTGAACATTTATCTCTGGAAGAATATAAAGGAGATATTTTTAACCGCTCTTCAAACCGTGGTTTTGTTACCCTCTCTCTTTATCATCCCCGTGAAGGAGAGGTCAAGAGCGAACTCTTAGAGGAAGCAGCTTACCAATTCGTAACCCGTGAAGGGTTTATTGGCACAACCGGGTTGAGAAAAAAGCGGATAAGGATGTTTGCCGAAGGGTCATGTTTCAGAAGCAGCGACATGTTTAAAGGACAGATTCTAAATGTTGCCCCGGAAGGATTTACTGAACATCCGGTCTATCAGCACGGGATGGCCTTTAAGTTGGAATTCTGATTATGAATAAACTCAAAATAGATGTTTTAACCCCCCTCCATTGTGGGACAGGGAAATATTTAACAGGGCCCGATATAGAAGATTCTAAAGGAAACATCGTTGTTAAAGATGTTGCCGCCTTCTTGAAAGACCCCTCTTTTAAAATCGAAGAGAAGATCAAGACAATAGAAGAGGGTAATGCCTCAAATATCCCCCGGATAAAATATACCCTCAAGGCCCTTCCCGATGGTCTTAAATCTAATGAGGGGATAAGAGAAGCAGTTAAGGACATTGGGCATCATCCTTATATCCCGGCTTCCACGGTAAAGGGGGCCATAAGGACTGCTTTTTTGCGGGAAAGGTTCAAAGAAGACCCGGAGCTGATAAAAAAGGTTCAACCCAATATTTCACCGGCACATCTAATTTCAGTCCTCTTTGGAGAAAACGATCCCCTGAAGGGTTTGAACTTAAGCGATTCTACCCCCTTATCGCAAAATAATTTAGGACTTTACCAGGTTAACATCCTGACTGTTTTAAAATATAATATCGTTGGCTGGAAAGAATCAGAGACCTCCAACACCCCTGAACCACAAAAAGCAGCCTCTATTTACTTTGAGGGAATAAACCCGGGACAGAACTCGACAGAGATAGATATCACCGGGCCGGTGACTAAGATAGCTGAAGTTTGCCGGGCATTTTCTTCGGAGGTAATAGCAGGGGAAGTTGATTTCTTCTCTAAGCTTAAACTTAAAAATGTATCAATAAATAAATATACTGAGCTGGCTGAAATAAATAAGGCCCTAAAGTCTAATGAATTCCTTCTTCCAATCGGCTGGGGAACAGGTTGGTCAAGTAAATCTTTAGGTAGTGTGATAGATCCCTTTTCGATGGAGATATTTAGATACAAATATCATCTGGGCAAAACCATTCCTCATATTGAACATAATGTCTGCCGAATTCACTTAAGTCGATTAAGGAGGGTAAGTGGTGACGAATTTAACCACTGTCCTTTATGTCAGAGAGAATTGGAGGTGGAAGAAATGATCAAGAGGCCCCTCTTGATCAAGCCTTTTCCTAAAACGAGAAGATTGGTCAGGAAAGGGAATGAATTTACCCCCCCGGGCTGGATAAAGATAACGTATCATCTCAATATCTTATCCCAAACCCACTAAATTCACCGGTATATTCTTCCCAATGAATCTCTACGTGGTTCACCACGGCTGATGGGGGACCAATCCGACATTGGTCGATAGCACGCTTGACGGCCTTTTCTTCTCCCTCCAGGACGGCCTCTACCCGGCCGTCGTAGAGATTTTTGACCCAGCCGGCAACTCCTTCGTGGATAGCTGAGGACCTGACGTAAGCCCGAAAACAGACCCCCTGCACTAAACCTTCTACATAAATATGGGCTCTAAAATTCAATCTCCTTCACCCCTTTCACCCCCATTATTGCTCAGTTCGATAATATACAAGCCGTTCTAACAAAATATCTTCCAAATTTCGTCGTCCATCAAATACTCCAACAACAAAAACCGCATCTTCTTCCATACGAAAGATAATCCGATAAGGACGTAGAATCAATTCACGATAAAAGTCAATCCCTATTGCTTGTAGTTCCGGAACTACTCGGCATCTTTTGGGAAACATTGTTAACGAATTTACTTCCTTTCTGATCTTCCTGAATAGTGAAATCGCATTTTTTACACTGTCCACGGCAATGTAATCCACAATTTGAGTAATATCTTGTTCTGCGACAGATGCCCACCTCACCTTGTATTGTCTACTCATGTTGATTCTCCATGGTCACAAGTTTAGTTTCTATACGACTCATCACTTCCGACTGACCTATAGTCCTCCCTTGCCGAACATCTTCTTCTCCCTGAGCAATTAGTTTGAGTAACAGCAGTGCCTTACGAGTCATTTTATAAGAGGCAACATCTTGAACTACTGCCTTTGCTTTCCCCTTTTGGGTAATAATCACAGGCCTATGGGTCTCGGTTACCTGGTTTAGCAGTTTTGCTGATTGGGATTTCAGATAGGTAACCGATTTAATATCCTCTTCGAAATTCATGAGACTACCTCCTCTTAAACTTTTATCAACTCATATTCAGTTTGCCCCACCCCGGCTTCTTCAGCCATATCAAAAAATCTGTTTACCCCAATACCCTCGGTCAGTTTTTCAGCCGGGTCTTCTTCAGGTGATCTGTCAGCTAACTTTGATCCAGGATAGCCAGGGGAGTTGACTATCAGGTCATAGCCGGCCTTATCTACGGCCAGGGCATCGGTTCCGGCTAAAAGGCCGATGTCAGGTATTACCGGGATGTCAGAGTGATGAATGCAATCACACAATTCAGTAATATCTAAGGCCAGGTTGATAAAAAGGATTTTCCCGGGAGCAAAGGTAGAGACAACGGCCTGGTAAGCGTCTATCGTCCCTCTTTGAACCTGGTAAGCAGCCTGAGACTGCCAGGGCACAGTTATCGCCCCCCCTTTACATTCGGCAATGCAGTCTCCACAGCCGACACATTTGGCTGGATCAAAGTGGATCCGGTCATCCTCCCAACTGAAGGCCTCGCCGGGACAAATCCTCAGACATATCCGGCAGCCTGTGCATTTTTTGGCCTTAAAGGTCGGTTTAGCCTCTGAGGTATGCATGGCCATTTTGGCCTCCTTAGTAGTACAGCCCATACCGATATTTTTTATTGAGGCGGCCGGGGCAACAAAGGGATGAAAGGTAATGTGGGATAGTGAGACCAGACAGTCAGCCTCATAGATGTATTGGGCTACCTTTATTCGAGGGAGCCTCAACGGCGAGACTACTTCTATTTCAACCCCTGTATTCTTTAAGCCGTCAGCAATGATAATGGGGCAGCCCATCGTCTCTGCGGTAAAGCCATGGTAAGCGGCTGTTTCCAGATAATCAAATAAATTGCCCCGCTTGTGTCGATAAAGGGTAGTTGTATCAGTCACAAATGGCCTCCCCCCGGCTTCTTTAACCTTTTCTACCACCTGCCGGGCAAATACCGGCCGAATGTACCTCGTCTGCCCGGCTTCTCCCATATGAAGCTTTACGGCCACTGACTCACCCTCATTTATTATACTCGAAAGGCCCAATTTGTCCAGAATTATCTTGAGCTTATCCAGCAGCCCCTTCCCTTTCACTACTTCGGCCGGGGCAAAATAGACCTGACTCTTCATTTAGCTACCCCCCTCTATAATTTCGGATTGCGGATTGCGGATTGCGGATTAGAATCGGAGAACGTAATCGCAAGCAGTAATGC
>JASEGY010000028.1:12362-17469 GCA_030019105.1 bacterium
TAAGCAGTAAGCAGTAAGCAGTAAGCAGTAAGCAGTAAGCAGTAAGCAGTAAGCAGTAAGCAGTAACCCGTTAGTGATTCGGTCGTTAAATCAGGGCCTCCAACATTCCCAATCTGCAATCCGCAATCTGCAATCTGCAATCCGCAATCCGCAATCCGCAATCTGCAATCTGCAATCTGCAATCCGCAATCCGCAATCCGCAATCCGCAATCCGCAATCCGCAATTATTTTATCACGTAACCTATCTGCCAGTCAACCAGTTTTTAAGAAATTCTGATTGACAGGCTGTCTTTGATTTGTTATAATATAGCTCTTAAGATAAATATTTTGGGGTAAGCGAATTCAAGATAGGCTATATAGCTTTCGGAGTTAATCCTTTAGGATTTCATTACTTATGAAAGGCTAAAGCCTAAACTCCAATCTTCAACCAACCCCAAAATCTTTTTCTTAAATACTATAATAGAAGGGGAAAAGGCAATCCTTGAAAATATGCTATTTCGGAACTTATGACGATCATTATCCGAGAAATAGGATTCTCATCTCCGGCCTTGCCCGGGCCGGTCTTGAAGTTACTCAATGTCATGCAGGCTTGTGGAAGGATACAAGCGCTAAAATGAAGGCCGCTTCTTCCGGATGGTTTAACCCGGGCTTGATTTGGCGATTGGTAAGCACTTATCCTAAATTAATTTGGAACTTCCTGCGCCGGGAAAAGGTTGATGTTATGTTTGTAGGCTACACGGGCCAGTTTGACATGTTCTTTGCCAAAATAGCCGCCAGACTGAAGGGGGTTCCGGTTGTTTTTGATGCCTTTCTTTCTCTTTATGACTCCTTTGTCTTCGATCGCAAGATAGTCAAAGAAGGGTCGCTAAAAGCAAGGTTTTTATATTGGGCTGACAAACTTTCCTGCCAACTGGCTGATATAGTTCTATTGGATACCGAGGCACATATCAATTACTTTGTTGACACCTTCAAACTCCCCAGGTCAAAATTCAGAAGGATCCTTATCGGGGCCGATGACACCGTCTTCTACCCCCGTGAGAAGATAAAAAAGGAGAATGATCCCTTTCTGATCATCCATTACGGTAAATATATTCCTCTCCATGGATTACCTTATGTGGTTAAAGCAGCCAAAGAATTGGAATCTGATCCGGAGATAAGATTTCGTTTCATCGGGGCCGGAGACGAATATGAGCGGGTTGTTTCTCTGGCTAAGGAGCTTAAAGTTACCAATATTGATTTCGTTCGATTTCTCCCGCCGGAGGAGTTAGTTGATCATATTGTCGAGGCCGATGTATGCCTGGGAATTTTTGGTGATACTGATAAGGCGGCGCGGGTAATACCTAACAAAGTCTATGAATGTATGGCCATGGGGAAACCGGTTATTACGGCTGATTCTCCGGCTTCACGGGAATTTCTCAGTGATGGAGAAAACTGTCTGTTCTGCCGCTTAGCTGATCCACATTCTATTGCAGAGGCTATCTTGCGCCTGAAGAAAGACCCATTACTTCGGCAGCGAATTGCTGAAGCCGGCTATCAACTCTTTCGCGACCACGCCGCGCCTACCCCCCTGGGGAGAGAGGTCGGCAATATACTGTTAAATAGGAAATAAGAAATGGGAAATAGGAAGTAAATCAAGACACTTCCCATTTTTCACTTCCTACTTCCCATTTCCCATTTAAAAAGAGGTGATCTTACATGCCTACTTACGAATATAAGTGCAACGACTGCGGAGTAGAACTTGATATCGTTCAAAATATTACGGAAAACCCAATCACGGTATGTCCAAAATGCCAGGGTGACCTTAAAAAGTTATTCTCTCCTGGAGCAGGGTTTATCTTCAAAGGCAGCGGCTTTTATATCACTGACTACCGAAGCGAAGAATATAAAAAGAGAGAGAAAGCGGAAAAAGGTGAACCAAAAGTAAAAACAAAGGAAAAAAAGAAGGAGGTGAAAGAGGTTGCAAGCCCTCATCCTAAGTGAGTATAAAGGTGGAGAAAACTCTATTGGGCCTTCGACTAAACTTCTGGGAGTCAAGCTCCTGGATCGACTTGTTCTTTCTCTTAAAGGGAACGGAGTGAGAGATATCGTCATCACTTCCGATCCCCAAAAAGAGATTATCAGGGCCTATATGGACGATGAGAAATACGGATGCCAAATAAAATATACCTACCTCAAAGGGGGTAATGGACTTTCCTTGGTGTTGAAGGCAAGGGAGCAGCTTGAAGGAGCGGAACGGTTTCTTTTTACCACAGCTAATTGTGGTTTTTATTACAGGACTGTTAAAACGTTCTTAACTTCTCAGCCCGAAGCCATTTCTACCCTGGGAGGATATCCACGGCTTAGCGCCCGCTCAAACCTTGAACGAGCAATCAAAGTAAAGACAGACCCCGAGGGATATGTGCTTCAAATAGACCGAAATATGGCGGACTATAACCTGATTGAGATAGGGCTGTTTTGCTTTACCCACGAGATTTTTGATGCCTTGACAGAGGCAGCGTCTAATGGTAGTATCAATTGGATGGATGGAGTCAATATCCTGGCCCGTAAAAGGCGACTAAAGGCTGTTCCCATCAAGGAAGGCTATTGGCATAAAATAGAACGCAAGAAAGACCTGGAATCAGCTCAAGAAGACCTGGTTACCTCACAGTTCCCATAAAATGGAAACACATAGACCGACCAAGCTCTGTCTGGTGCATTTTGTTAAGCTCTCTTCTCACAAGATATGTCAACCATTTCAACTCCGCCCCCTCCGTCCCCTCTATTTCCCTGTCCCCGCTTCATCCAAAGCTTTTTTAAGTAGATCATCCAGATTCAGTTTATTGGCCCAGTGGTTCAGATAATCCATATCCAGACAATTTCCTTGTACCTTAATTACTCCTAATACATCACTCCACTGACGGTCAGACACTTCACCCCCCATCCTGTACCATTCTAATTTGCTTAAAATGGTATCTTCACGGGTAGCAATATAAGCAGTTTGTTCCGGTTTGCGGCTTACTATCTCCTCATATCGTCGTCTAAGTTGCTCTTGGACGTAAGGACGACTACCTAAGACAAAGATGTCTACTTTAAACATCCATTCTAAGTAAATGATATTGAAGGAGCTTTTCCTCTTGATAGCCTCTTTTATCATCTCCTCATCAATATAAAATTCATCTTGAAGTGCTTTTTTCAATGGCAGGACATGTTCCATTTTTAGATCAGCTACTATATCTACATCATTGGTTGCTCGGACGACACCATGTATAGCACTTGCTAAAGAGCCACCAATAAAATATGGAACACCTAATTCTTCAAAGACTGATATAATCTTTAAGGCAACAGTCGTTGGTTCTAAAAGCATTAATAACCCGCCCTTTCAGGATCCCAGTTGTAGGCACGAATAACCATTTGGCGAGGAAGGACTAAGGCCGCAAGGCGTTTTTTAAGTTCCTCCTCGTCTGAGGTGGGGTGCCGTCTTCGCAGGCCACTTAAAGCCAATTCCCGACAAGTAGTAGTTATTTGACTAACCATCTCCAGTTTCCGCCAGGCAGGCGTCTTTCGTAATAATTCAATCAATACCTTCTCCGCTTCAGGATGTGTATCTGGCGATAGTGTCTTCATCAATCCTTCTTCTTTCAATGCTAATCTAATAGCAAATCGGGTTGCTATTTCTCTTCTTGCCTATTGCCGTGCCCCCATTTGCGCATCTGCGGGAAATTATATACTCAACACGGCCATAGGGATTTCCAACCAAAAGGCGGGTCAACTCTATAGATCACCAGGCATCAGGTAGCAGTCACAAAATATATCTTACCTATCCTTTGAATACTGGGCGGCTTAAAGCCTGCTTTTTGGTACAGTTCTTGCAACTGACTAATAGTAAAGAAATAACATGGACAGCCCTTAAGTCCCAGGCGGACCTTTCGGATGGGGGCACGGTAGCTCCACTTGACAGGAAAGGTGGCAATTGTCTTTAACTTGCTAATCTGACGCATCTTCGAGAGAAACGGCCCCGCGTCCTTGATATAATCAAAGAGACCGATAGCAATGCTAATGTCAAAGGTTTCCTCTCCAAAATCATACTCGATAAAATCGGCTTGAATAAATTCACAGACACCTTCAACCCCATCGGCCTTAGCTTGAGCTCCGGCCAAATTTAGCATCTGTGGGGCAAAATCAAGTCCAACCACTCGCCTGGCCCCCTTTTTAGCGAGAGGAATGGCAAAGCGACCAGAGCCACAACCAATGTCAAGAAGGGATTTACCCTCCATATCACCACACTCTTCTAAAGTGAGACGGTATCTCTCGTACATATCCTGTCTAAAATGTTGATCTAACCAGCGGGAAAAGGCCCCTTTTTTACCTGTGTAGATAGAATCAAATTCCGCTGCTGTCTGGTGGAAATGCTGAGCTACTTGTTTGCTTTCCTGATCCAATATTTTACCTCCTTTGGGGGTTGATTGTATGGTCAATTTATGTAAGCGTTCACGGAACGCTGAAATTAGAAATTGGAAATTGGGCCTTCATACTTTCTAATTTCTAATTTCCAATTTCGAGCTGTAAACGGCTGCCTACTTTCCCACAAGATATTGAGCAGTTACCAATATGGCTAACAATATATGCCTCAAAGGAAGCACCGGTATTCTTCTCCAGGGCAAGAAATTATTCGCGACAAACAATAAAAGAAACGTTGTTCCCCCCCACCCCGGATGATAAATCAAGTAGGCCGAACCGATCATAAACTCGCTGAACCGGTCAGCGGCCCAATCGATTTCGGGATTATTTTCCCCTGCCCTTCGGGCCAGAACGCCATCAATAACATCGAACACGAGAACGAGAGAAAGCAGAATGGCGGCTATCAGGAGATTTTTACTTAGAAGAGCCAGGGCACACCCTAAGGAAAGCCAGCCTCCAATTCTTGTAGCTTCTTTTGCCTGAAAGGGTAGAGAAGGAACTAAAGAATCCGCCAAGTTTTTCCTCTTACGGGTAAATTGGTCTAAGCTATCCATTTGTCACCTAAGCCAATAGGATAAAGAGATTCATCTTTCCTCATAGAGCACTTCTCCCTTTGTTATACTCAACGCGGGCATAATCTGCGATTTTGTATTTTCTCAATAACTCAGGG
>JASEGY010000290.1:0-2959 GCA_030019105.1 bacterium
CCCTGAGTTATTGAGAAGATACAAAATCGCAGATTATGCCCGCGTTGAGTATAACATCAATTCCAAGAAAGAGGTGCAGCCATGCAAAAAGCAGATGAAGTCTTAAAGATTGTCAAGGAAAAGAAGGTCGATAATATCCAGCTCTGGTTTACGGATCTCCTTGGATTCCTTAAGTGCGTTACTATTACCGATAGTGAACTTGAAGGGGCTTTAGAACATGGAAAAGGCTTTGACGGCTCCTCTATTACCGGGTATGCTGAGGCGGAAGAGAGTGATATCCTGGCTAAACCTGATCCGGCTACCTTTCAATTGCTCCCATGGGAGCCTGAAGAAGAACCGGTGGGCAGGATGTTCTGTGATATCCTTAATCCTGATAGGACTCCCTTTCCAGGAGACCCCAGATATGTCTTGAAAAAGGTACTCAAGGAAGCAGAGGAATTAGGATTCACTTATTATATCGGGCCGGAATTGGAATACTTCTATTTTAAGTCTAACAAACAACCTGAGATTTTGGATGCGGGGGGATATTTCGATGTTGTGCCTGACGATCTGGCTAACAGGCTCAGAAAGCGAACCGTCAAGGTCTTAGAAGAGATGGGTATTTCTGTTGAGGCTTCTCATCACGAGGTGGCGCCTTCTCAGCATGAGATAGACCTGAGATACCAGGATGCACTCACTATGGCTGACTATACCATGACTTACAAGATGGTCGTCAAGGAAATTGCCCAACAGGAAGGTGTTTATGCGACCTTTATGCCCAAACCACTCTTTGGGGTGAATGGTTCCGGAATGCACGTTCATCAGTCTCTATTTAAAAGTGAAACCAACGCCTTTTTTGATCCTGAGGATAAATATCATCTGTCTCTAATGGCTAAATCTTTTATTGCCGGCCAATTAAAATATGCCAGAGAGATTTGTTCTATTATATCTCAATGGGTAAATTCCTACAAAAGGTTAATTCCCGGGTATGAAGCCCCGGTGTATGTCTCCTGGGCTCAACGGAATAGAACGGCCCTTGTTCGAGTGCCTATGTATCGGCCGGGGAATGAGCAAGCCACCCGGGCAGAACTCCGCTGCCCGGACCCGGCCTGTAATCCTTACCTTACCTTTGCGATAATGCTGGCGGCTGGTTTAGAAGGGATTAAAAATAAGTATGAACTGGCCCCGCCGGTTGAGCCAAATATCTACCATATGGAGCCGGAAGAACGTGAACATAGAGGGTTAACCAATTTGCCGGTCAGTTTGTTTGAGGCCATAAAAGAGACGGAGAAGAGTCTTCTGGTTAAGAAAACTCTGGGAGAGCATATCTTTCCCCGATTCTTGCATAATAAGCAAAAAGAGTGGGATAATTACAGGACTAAGGTTACTTCCCACGAGATAGAGACATATTTTTCGGTGCTGTAATTGTTTAGCGCAGAGACACAGAAGCCACGGGACGGTTCACTTTAGTGTGAAAGCGTGCGGATAATCGTAAGTGTTCACAGAATGCTGAAATTGGAAATTAGAAATTGGGCATTCAAACTTCATCTCTTTCCCGTATCTTCTTCAAATCTAAGGGTAAGAGCCAAAGGGTTCAAAGTTCAGGGTTCACGGTTCCAGGGTTGGTCACCTTACGCGCTCTCTATACTCAACGCGGGCATAATCTGCGATTTTGTACCTTCTCAATAACTTGGGGCAATCTGTGTTGTAAGTTGTAAGTTGTAGGTTACGCCTACTACCTACAACTTACAACCTACAACCTGTTCAAAATCACTATTTATGACCGTGCTGAGTATAACCTTGAACCTTGAACCTTGAACCTTGAACCTCTGAACCTCTAAACCTGACAACCTGAACGGGTTCTACCATAACTTTTGAAGAGGATACCTCTCCTTGCTCAATACCTTAGAGAGAGAAGCGGCCTGAATGTTGATATCCGAGGGAATCTTATTCCCACAAGCAGAGACACCCAAAAATCCCTGACAGAAGAGTTTGTCCGGGCAAAAGTGATTGACGTGCACAAGAAGGAATTGAATCCAGGCCACTTACCGGCTGAGATTGAATATGAATCCAGGCTGATTTCCACTCGAAAACCTTCCGGCTTACTCTATGATGGTTTTAGCTTGCAAGAGATATTTAGGAAGCTGATTCCTCTCCAGGAACATAATCTAACCCACGCGCATATCGTATTTACTTCCCGCCTTTTTGGAACTTATGAAGACAACCGCTACCATGCCCGGGTAGCTGTCTTTGGCTCCCCTTCCCTTATCTCTACTACCGGAATAGTTGAGGCCCCGGCAAAACCAGGGGAGTTCTAGTGGAAAAAGCAGCTTGGGCAAGACCCGGCTATCCTCAAAGAGGCATTTAAGGGTAGATTTGAGGATATACTCAGCACGGTCATAAATAGTGATTTTGGGCATAGTTCAAAATTGGTAGTCTGGTGAGTGGTAGTCTGGTAAATACTAGGCCACCACTCACCAGACTACCAGACTACCAGACACCAGTTTACAAGATACAAAATCGTAGATTATGCCCATGTTAAGTATACCTAATTTCTGCCTGGTTCAAAAAGGGTCGGTTTAGGGTGACACTTTGGGAGTGACCTTCCCGAAAGCTTCAAGCTTTCGGGAAAGTGGGAATGTCACCCTGATTTGAACCATGCCCAACGCCGGATTGATTACCTGCGGATTTCTGTTACGGATATGTGCAATCTCCGCTGTATCTACTGCCGGCCATGGAAAGAAATAGGCAAGAAAGGCCATCAGGAAATCTTAAGATATGAAGAGATTGTCAGGCTGGGTTCTTTGATGGTCCAATGTGGGATTATACTCAACGCGGGCATAATCTGCGATTTTGTATCTTCTCAACAACTCAGGGCAATTTGGTTGTAAGTTGTAGGTTGTAAGTTACTTATACAACCTACAACCTACAACTTACAACCTATTCAAAATCACTATTTATGGCCGTGCTGAGTATAAAC
>JASEGY010000290.1:3138-4911 GCA_030019105.1 bacterium
CAACCTACAACTTACAACCTATTCAAAATCACTATTTATGGCCGTGCTGAGTATATCCTTAACCACCAATGCCACTAAATTAGCCCAATTTGCCTGGCTGCTGAAAAAGGCGAGGGTAAGCAGAGTTAATGTCAGCCTGGATTCCTTAAATAAGGACCGGTATGCCCGGATTACCGGTGGTGGAAACCTGAGCAGTGTGCTGGCAGGTATTGAGGAAGCATTAAAGGCCGGGTTAGAACCACTGAAGATAAATGTGGTGGTAATGAAAGGCATCAATGATGATGAGCTGGAATCATTTGTCCGGCTGACCCTGAATAAATCCCTTCAGCTTAGATTTATTGAGTTTATGCCCATTAATCAGCAGCGGGTTTCATGGTCAGAGCGATATTTACCGAGCCATATCCTGAAAGAAAGGCTGGCCGGTTCTTTTCGAGCTTATTCCCACTAATGGCCTGCCCGGCAATGGCCCGGCAGAATATTACCGGATAAATGGGGCTTTGGGGAGGGTTGGCTTCATCTCCCCGGTCAGCGATCATTTCTGCTAGAGGTGTAATTGCTTAAGGCTTACCCCGAACGGCTGCCTGCGGCTCTGTCTGGGAAAAGAAAGAGAGATGGACTTGAGAGTGCCCCTGCGTGACGGGGCATCAGATGAGGAGTTAAAAGGACTCATTATTCAGGCCATCAAGTCTAAACCCAAACAACATCAATTTCACCTGAAGGAGACTAACGGCCGGCAGATGTCAGCTATTGGAGGATGATTCCGTGATCCGTGTCCGTTGTCCGTGTTCGTAGTAAAGAGAACAAACCACGGACACGGATAACGAACACGAACAACGAACAAGATGGGACAAGTGATTTCAGTTAACATAAGCCGGAATAAAGGCGAGCGAAAGAGGCCTGTTAATCAAGACTGGGAAGTGATAAAGGGCTGTGAACTAAAGGACGATGCCCACGCCAATATCAACGGTGATGTTGAGGGGGAGAATTCTCACCGTCAGGTAAGCCTTCTGGCCCGGGAGTCCATTGAGAAGATGCGGCAAAAGGGGCTGGAAGTAGTGCCGGGAGATTTTGCCGAGAATATCACCACCGCCGGGATTGATTTGCTTTCGTTGGAGGTAGGCTCTCAGGTCAGAATCGGGCCTGAGGCGCTTTTAAAAATAAGTCAGCTTGGTAAGGTCTGCCATGATAGATGCGCTATCTATTATCAGGCAGGTGATTGTGTTATGCCTCGCGAAGGAATATTTGCCGAAGTGATAAGGGGGGGAGATTAAGGTAGGAGACGAAATAGTCCGCAATCGATAGTGCACAGAATTAGACGTGGACTATTGCCTCTGGGCCGGCGTTAAAGAAGGTGGCTGATCACCTTCATCTCGATATAAAGATGCATGGGATCGCCAATAATTTCGACGAATCCATATTGGGCATAGAAGGACTTCGCTTTGTGGTCGAGTGCATCTACCGTTACGGCATAAATCCCGAGTTCCTCACTGACGCGTGCCGACCGTCGCAAAGCATCAAAGAGCAATGCGGCACCCAGGCCTTGACCTTGCACGCGTCTGTCGACTGCTATTTGATCCAGATGTGCCGTCGGTATCGGATAGGCTGGGAGCTTCCTTTGCGCTGCTTCCGGCAAGTCCTCCAAGATCATGCTCCCCGTAGATAGGGAGTAGAATCCATAGATTCGCGGATTGTCCGGATGGACAGCTACATAGGTCTTGCTGTATCCTCTTCAAAAGTTATGGTAGAACCCGTTCAGGTTGTCAGGTTCAGAGG
>JASEGY010000291.1 GCA_030019105.1 bacterium
GTTGAAAAAAAGAAATCTTGGCTCATTTTTTTCTTGACATATCACCGCAGGACTATGTCCCCAATTGTCAAGTTTGCCCGCAACAGGCTGCTACTCCGACAGCAAGAGCAAACCCTGCGGAGTAGACTAACCACGCCCTTTTCAGACCTTGTCCTGATGCCACAACAACCTCTCCTGCTCCTGCCTAACGGGCTGCGGTTTATCCGCAGCCCGTTCAGCGGCGCACAGCGCCGCTGAACGATTGAGCTAAGTTGCGGAGGGCTTTGCCCGCCGTCAACTTCAGCGATTTGTTATGCTTCTTCATTGTCATCTTGCTTTAAGACTTGGTATTTTCCAATCTGCTTCAAATGCACCAATACCGCAATGGACCGAAGAGTATGATCCATGGTTGATACTGGGTCAGCGAGTTTTTTCTTGGAAATCCCATCAATGGCCTTTTTAAGTTCAATAAACCCCTCATTGTCCATGCAATACTCATTGCTCCTAAGTTTCGGAAGAATTTCCTGTTCAAAGAAGTCATTTATTATTCTTTCATTTCGTTCTCGGCGGTCTTGAATTTGTTGTTTGCGACTCTCAGTTTTCCACTTGTTCCAAACTGTAATAACCTCGTCAAACCATTTTGGAAACTGATTAGCCACATATAGAACAGAAATGATTAATGTGCTATACTCGAAATTGGTTGTTACAAACTCAACAACTCCAGGCGAGGATATGTGTATTTTGCGTATTTTCAATTCTTCTGACTTGCTCAAATAAAAATACAACTTTGCATTTCTATAAACATCTCTTTAGGAGCATAACGACAAGCGTCACCAACTCTCCTGAAGCGGAGCGGAAGGAGAGTTCGGTGGACGCACTTGTTAGACGTTATTGTCTCCTTCCAGTAACGCCCCAGAGCAAGAGCTTAAACGGATCTGGCCGGGTCTTCCGAAGATCGACCCAAGTAAACTGTCGTAAGAACAGGGGCAAGTCCGGGATGTCTTTGCAGTCCGGCAGTATGAGTGGAATGACAGGGCAGCCACGTCTGACGAACTCGCCGAGGAATGCCCTGATCTCGACGTTTTGCCATGGGCCGGTGCCTGACTGACCAACTGCGACCACCGTTGATTTGATCGACGCAATCTGTCGTTCAAGCTCGTCCTGCCACGGACGACCAGGAGGGAGCTGTTCTTCGTCAAACCAAGTGACGACGCCGCTGTCCTTCAGGCGAGTGTTCAGTTCGCGAATTGCATCCTTGTCCTGGCTATTGTGACATAGAAACGTGTCGAATTGTTTGCCGGATTGCGCGCTCGTCCCCCAGTAATCGAGGATGCTTTGTCCGCTCCTCGAAGCGAGACAAACGTGGGATAGGACTGCTTCAATCGTTTTGAAAATCTGCGTTTCTTCCTCAGGTCTCTTTTTCGAGTCAAAGTCCCGGCGGCATTTAGGACAGATAAAAGCCGATCGCATCCCGATATCGACCCCAGTCTTAACCCGCAAGAAGTCGTTGAGGCAGCCAGTGTTCTCGTCGTGACTTTCGCCGACCTGGATCGAGTCGCAGAGCAATTGTGCAGTAAAATATACGAGTCCATTAATGATCGGGAGCGAGGTCAAGTGTTCCCAACCTGAAAAGGAGATAATGCCGATCCGGTGTGGAAAGTCATAAAAGTAGTTGTTGTCGTATGCCTTGGTTGTAGCAATAAGGGCAAGATTACGCCCCTCTAAAGTAATGTCGTCTGGTAGTTCAAACTCATTGTAGGTATCGGGATCGCGGATTGTCCGGCCTGGAATCTGCGCAACGCCGGTGCCTGCTCGAAACTGAACCCCTCCAGAGATCTCGTTAAGACCGCGTGCCAACGCAGCGAAGTCGATGTCTATCGTCCGATCTCCGTAATACGTTATTTTCATGAAGTTCCTCCACGCTTGTTCTGGACGGCTAACGGGCTGCGGATTATTCGCAGCCCGTTCAGCGGCGTACAGCGCCGCTGAACGGCCAGGTTCATCTGCGGCTGCGCCTCACGTACCTGCAATCGCGCGAGCTCTTACCGGCGCAGCCGTCAGCTGGAACCAATGTTAGGCCCCGCCCAAGCACCAGCCCCGCCCAACGAGACCCGCCGCGCCCACGATGGCGAACCGTTGGGCCTGACCACTGTTACAATCAGCCGCCCAGTCTAACGACAGAGTCTCTTGGGGCCATGCAGCGCAATGGCTATCAGGCGCACTCGGTGGTTGGGCCTTTTCCTGTCTCGATTGTAACCGTTCACAGGTTCCTGGTTCAACGTTCAGGGTTGTTGCGTCTTTCGGCCTTGTTCATCGCCAACTGGGGCGATAGAAACCAGGTTTCTTGAAGAAACCTGGTTTCTGGGCCTTGTTCATTGCCCGTCTTTCGCTACTTTCCTCAACCGTGAACCGTGAACCCTGAACTCGTGAACGCTTACTCTCGATTTATTCCTCTGCGGTGAATGATCGGATCGCTTCTTCTATCTCGTCAAACATTTCGTCCAGAGTCTCGAAGTTTTCCCTGGAGACCAAAACGGCAAGGGAAGCCTCAATGGCCTGTTTTTTCGCTCGAACCGCTCGATTGATCAACGCAAGACCGATCCCTGCAACCGGTGATTTCTCGTCTTGCCCCTCGTTCTTCTCATTGAGCGAGCGCGTTACTTCTGCGAGTTCGGTCTTGAACAGCATTTCGAGTCGGGTAACTTTCCTGGAGTCAGAGAGAGCGGCGGAACGTACAGATTCTACCTGCTTGATCAACTGCTCCCCGAAGGTCTTGCGTCCGTCCCAGAGTTTCGAGAACAAACTATCCCACATCTCCTTTGAAGGGCCTGAATCCTCCGGTTCTGCTTCCGGTTCCCTGGTGTGATGATCCGAGGCGACTTCTTCCAGGCGGAGAATACGTTCGATGTGACTGTCGTATGCCGCGGGTGATTCCGGCGCAACACCTACCTGCTGCCCCAAATCTTGGACGAATTGATATATTTGAGCACGTCGATCACAACGCAATCCATTGATGTCAGAGAGCGGGCCTTGGAGACGATTTGGTTCAACGTTTGGAGCCAGTATGGGGATGAGCGGCTTACCAGTGCCCCAGCGAGCACCCATTTCAAACGCGACCCAAAGAGACGCAATGCTGTGTATTGGAGCGCCTAACGATTGAGCTCAGCCGCCCCGCTCCTGCGGGGTCGGCTGCAGCGATTTGTTAGATTTTCGGTTTTAGTTTTTTAAGCCTGGTAGCTGGCATTCTTTTAAGTTTTTGATTTTGTGGATCGACTTCAATCCCAACCGATTCAAGAGCAGTTATACCCAAAATTGCTTCCGTACCAGGTTCTGCAAAAATTATTGTTCCTCCCACTATTTCTCCCATAAACTCAATATCTGCTGTAGTAATATCCATTTTTACTTCACTACCATCAGCAAGTTCATATGTACGCTGTGCTTTGGGTTTAAGACCAATTGATTCAAGTTTATCTTTGGGCACAAGTGAATCTATTGCTCCTGTATCCACCAAAAATAATTCTTCCCATGATTTTTCTGGTTCTGCGGGATTTCTAATTGCTACTGTTACATGAGTAATACCCATTTGAAACCTCCTTTTTAATTTTAACGCTCTCACCTAAAATTTTCGTCGATAAATAAGCTTCCTTGCGAAAACCAAATTTTTCCTACTTTTCTCATTATTTTTAGGTAAGAGGCTTCATTTTTATTGTAAGGGTAAATTGTTTGAAATCTAACGGGCTGCGGATCCGCAGCCCGTTCAGCGGCGCACAGCGCCGCTGAACGTAAAAGTGAGCGGTCTGCGCGGCTTTTCGCGCAGGTCCGCTCGACTGCCGGGTTGGGCATCTGATAGATCACTGCTGATCTTTCGTTGGCTTTCTCACTGCGTCAGAAGATGACTTCTGTTGCTCCATGCTTCCAACGACAGCTAAGTTGCGTTTGTGAATGGCATCGCCAATGGCAGCGAAGTAGTTGCGTGGGTCAGCAGCCTTGTTCTCAAGAAACTCATAAGCCGTTCGCTCAAGTTCGGATGCGGCAACGCGGTTTGCCTGCCACTTTCGCTGAAAGTCCCCACTTGTCGAGATCTTGATTAGCAAGGCGGCACCTACCGAAAGCAAGGCAGCCACGTCCTTCTTCAGTTTCGCGTTCCTGAGAATCGCCTCAAACTTGAGTATGAGTCCCGCGAGCGCACTGAATGTTGCGGCAATGAACGTAAATCCCCAATACACTCCACTCCACTTTGATGCGTTTGACCTCGTTTCGTTGTAGTTCTCGAGTATTGCCCGCGCAACCAAGGATTGGTCAGTGTTCTGCTGTTCAATCAAGGGCTGCATTGCCGTAGCCAGAGCGTCTCCACGGGGCCAATTCAAGGCCACCGTAACACCAATTGCGCAGATGACCAAAGTGGCTACTACCGTTCGCGTTTGAGGTTTTGTTAGTGTGACAGCGTTCATTGCGTTCCCCCTTTAGTGTGTGAGTGAAGATGCCCAACGATTGAGCTCAGCCGCCGCCTTTGGCGGTCGGCTGCAAGTGAGGTAGGTACAGCCAGTTGCCATCTTCCTCCTTTTCTATGCTCTAATGTTTCGCCAATCTATAACAAGTTTGGCTTGTTCTCTGATGCTTCTACAAGAGTGCCATCTTTCTGCGATGGCTTTGACAGCGACGATGGTTCAGGAACAGATTCATAGCCTACTATCCGCTTCCAACCGGTTTGAGATTACAGCATTTCCAGGAACTCACCCGGGCTTACAATTTGAATCTCCTGGTATTCTTTTAGCACCTTCAAGTCGGGATCTCCAGAAACTATATAATCTGCTCCTCCTTCAATAGCACACTCAATCACCATGTTATCTTTTATGTCTCTACTTAGCGCGGCCTCTGGCCGCAACCAAACCAATTTTGGATTGCAGATTGCG
>JASEGY010000292.1 GCA_030019105.1 bacterium
TCCGCAATCTGCAATCCAAAATTGGTTTGGTTGCGGCCAGAGGCCGCGCTAAGAACATCGTTTACGACTTTGAGGTCAAGGTCACAGGCAGCAAGATTGAGCTCTGGATAAATGGGCTTGAGATTGGCGAGGTAACCAGGAGCGATTCTTTCAATGGAGGGTATGCAGGGATCGATCGAAAGAATTGGAGTAATCAGGGAGAATGTGGAAGCAACTCGATGGATGGCATCAGCCCCATGTGGGTCAGCGATGACTACATTGGTGAGGAGCCAGAGGTCAAGGTTCTGGGCCAGACCGATGTCGAGATCAAGAGAATCAAGCCTATCCCTGAGGAAGATTTTATTGGAAGGGACGTCATAGAACACATTCCGGCCAGGCAGATTTTAGAAGGCTATGTTGATGGAAACAATTTTGAGACTTATGTTTACAGCACCTATACCCTGGCCGATTTAGATGACCAGGTGTTTGACTATATCCTGAAGATCAGAAATAGGGGGGATGAAAGCCATACCTTTGACATCCAATTGAATATCCCCATAGGCGATATCGAAAAGAGCTGGTTTATCGCCTACGACTATGGCTCTGAATTAGTCTATAACCTGCCCAATAGTGATAATCCGTACACTGGTTATGTGGAGCTTGATTCCGGCGAGGAGTGGGAGATGCGTGTGTTTATTATGCCGTCACACCGGGCACTCTTTGAGGGTGGGCTTGGGAAATTGGTTCTGGACTTCGAGGTGAATAGCCGGTCTGATTTCAGCTTTGATGTGGCCAGGCTGGTCTCCAATGTTGTCCCCAAAACAAACTGTTGTTTCTGGAAATGGAGGCTTCCCATAACTGTCAGCTACGAGGACACCTATCAAACCGGTGATCTGGTTGACTACCAGGTACTGGTCTCCTTCTCCGGGATATCAGAGTTAAAAGATGCCCGGGATGACGGGGCGGATATTATCTTTACAGACTACAAGGGTGGTATAATCCCCTTCTGGAGGAAGTCTTTTAACAAGGCAAGTGGAAGCGGAAGTTTCTGGGTGAAGATTCCAAAGATAAACTCCGGGACCCCAGGGGAGACAACTATCTTAATGTTCTGGGGAAATCCCGATTATGCCGTTGGAAGGAGCAGCATTGAGCAAACCTTCGACCTCTGGGAGGACTGGGAGGGAAGGAACCTGAATGAGATAGTGGGCTGCCCGGATGGTACCACAGATTGTTCGGGTAAGCCGGATGATCCGGAAGGGTGGGAGAATATTCCCACGCCGGATGATAACTTCAACTGGTGGGTGATAAGAAACAGGCTGGATGGCCAGGCCGTGATGGCGGATAAAGGCGGTGGTTTCAGGTCAAATGATATAGGCCCCTTTGTGGTCGGTGGCGATGTCAGGTGGAAGAGTTATGAGGTGCTATATTCATTCTATGATGAATACAATAGTTATAGTAGTGGATACGGGAATCCTCAATACAACCCTGTATTCCATCAGTGCCCAGGGAATACCTGGGGCATGGAGTTCTTTGCCAAAATGTTCATCTTTCGTCCCTTTGCCCATGGAACAGACTGGACCTGGACTTACCAGTCTTATCCTGGAGGCATCCTGGGCGAGGGCTTTCCGGTTCGCAGCAAACGATACTGGGTAAAGATCAAGCTCTTCAATAACCCTCAAGACGAGAGGACCTATCTCAGGATGCTGCTTGCCAACTCTTCTCCTGATGATATCGACGAGGATGCGGATTTTACAGAGGTAACAGAAAACCCGGGGACAGGTTACATAGCTGATCCTGCCTTTTCCCTGGAAGGGGGCGCCATAGGCTTCGGCGGATGGAATGGGGGGTTCTCCTACGACAATATCCGGGTCAGAAAATATACCTCCCCGGAACCAACCGTGACCATAAAACCCGTCGAGTGGATTGGCGCCGAACCGATCACATCTCTGTCCTTCCCGATCCTGACCCCACCCTTGATGAACGGAAGGCCGGTCTTTATAAAGGGCACACTTACTCCCTGGAAGTGGTTTGGAAATCTTTTCGCCCTGTATGCCGACTGTTACCTGGCCGGGGACTGCAAAGGCGGTGAGAACCAGGATGAAATAGGGACTATCAGCCTGTGGGATAAGATAGATGATGAGACACCCAGGGGATTTGGTGATCATCTCATGGAGGAGACGGCCGGTGACAATAATAGTAGCGGCCGAAAGATATACACTGCTTATAATAAGAAATTGTTGAACTTTGAGGTTTCCGGGGCTTCCACCCTGAGGCCGCTGCTTGGGGTAGATACGGTCGCGGAGGCGGAGGACCTCATCAGATTTGCCAGGGGGAAGTACATAGAGGGTTATTCAAGATCAAAGGTAAGAGACACGGATGGAAGCCACGATGAAGATAAACAGTGGAAATTAGGGGATGTGATCCACTCTAATCCACTCATCGTGGGTATTCCCAACATGGCTTATAGCCTTTCTGACTACTGGGATTTCGTGGAGGAGCACAGGGATCGGGACCTGGTGGCTTACTTTGGCTCAAATGAGGGTATGGTGCATGCGGTCAGATTGGCCAAATGGGAAGATGATAAATACGAGAGCGACCTCGAGGCAACAGAACTCTGGGCCTTCATCCCCAATGAATCCCTCCCGGAGCTTGTAGACACAACCGATATCTATCATGAATACCTCGTAGATGGCCTCTTCAGGGCCATTGATGTGGAATTCGATGACGAATACAAGACCATTCTGATCGGATCTATGAGGACAGGCGGACAGAGTCTCTTTGCCCTGGATGTTACTAACCCAACGGCTCCTGAGTTGCTCTGGGAGATAAACTCTACAACCAATCCGGATGAGTTTGAAAAGATTGGTGAGACCTTCTCTTCTCCAGCCTTAGGCAAATTGAGACGGTATGATAGCGAGGCTGATCCGTGGGTGGCTATCCTCGGATCAGGCTTTAACCCTTATGACATCAAGAATCTCTCCAAACCCGCTTCTCTGACGGTGGTTAATCTTAAGGATGGAGAGATACTTCATCAGGTTTCGCTCTCTGATAAGTATGCGAATATAACCACAGATATGGCCGTATTTAGAGACCAGGACGGCTATATCGAAAAGGTTTACTTCGGTGATCACTACGGGACTTTATGGAGGGTAGATCTATCCACAACCGACAAGGTGGGGGGCTTCTTGAACAAGGACGAGCTCGATGAAGATGATATGTTGTTTGAGCCCTCTGATTATACGAGCTCGGATATATACAACCCTCCGGCAAGGCCCATATCCGCCCAACCCCGAGTGGCTGTAGATGAAGAGAAGGCGGCCTGGGTTTACTTTGGCTCCGGCAGTTATGGTATGTACGATTATGACTATCCATACCAGAGACTCTACGGACTGAAGGATAACAAGGATACACCTTATACTGAGGATGATTTAATCAATATGACAGACTCTGATGAAACCAATCCGGATAAAGCAAGCTGGTATATCCGGCTGGGAGAGACAGACCCGAGGGACTATGATCAAGAGACCGGCGCCCAAAGTACCAAGGACAGGAATGAGCGGGTACTGACCACACCGGAGGTCTACGGCGGGTTTGTCTTCTTTACCACCTTTACCCCAAGCGATAACCCCTGCGGTGGTGGGCTCACAAGATTCTATGCGCTCGGTTATAAGAGCGGTGGATATGTAAGTAAACTTATTAAAGGTGTTGAGGATGGAGGGGGCGAGAAGGAAGACGTAAGGAGTGTAGTTCCCGGTGAACCCTCTTCGGCTAAGGAGAGCGTGCCAAGCAGACCCTATATCTATGTGGGTCAAAATGAGGCTGGAGAGCCGGTCGCTTTTGGATTAGTGAATCTGGCCAGCGGTGACTTAGCCAAGGTCGAACTGGATACGGCCAAATTTAGCGCTGAGACAATAAATATCTTACTTTGGCGAGAGATAAAATGAGATTGAGATATAAAAATCAGGCAGGAGTGAGTATCATAGAATTGATGACAACCATAGCCATATTAGGGCTCCTGATGACTATAGGTATAGTCGGGTTTGACGCTCTCGTAAGGAAGAGCAGGCTTGAGTTTCATCTTCAGTCTTTAGCCTCAGCCATAAAGCTGAGCCGAACAGTGGCCATGAACGAAGGGACAAGGGCTGTGATCGTTGTGGTAAACGCGGGCGAGGGAGCTCAAGACCTTGATGGCAATGGAACAGATGAACATTATCTGTCTTTTATTGATCTTGATAAGGACAGTAGATATGATGCCGGGGAAACGGTCATAGATAAGGGCAACTGGGACACGGTCAGGATAGAAGAGAATACCCTGCCCAATAACTACCCGGATGCTAATGCAAAATGCTTTTTCTTTCTGCCCCAGGGCACAGCGCCCGGAATTGGAGCTGCTGACAGGGAGATCAGGATCAACTATAATGGACAAACTCCTGAATATCGCCTGAATCTCATGTCCTATCTGGGTGCGGTTGAGGTAGAGAAAGTCGGGCATTGATCATCGTTTCGGCCAATAGCGACCTTCCTATCGACCTTCCCGAAAGCTTGAAGCTTTCGGGAAGGTAAAGTTGCAAAGCTTGAAGCTTTCGGGAAGGTAAAGTTGCAAGTCTCACTGGCCGAAACGATGACCAAGGCCGAAAATCGAGTGAAGAGGTAGGTATATGATTATAAAATTACGCGGCATTCATCTAAATGGTCAATCCGGGAGACAAGGAGGATTTACCTTGATAGAAAGCATGATAGCCATAGCTATCCTCTCTCTCGGCCTATCGGGACTTACTATTATGGCGCTCAATTCCGTAAAGGCAAACCAGCAAGCCAAACTTCGCTTCATGGCTACTGATATTATAACCTCCGAGAGTAACTACTCAGCCACCAGATATTGTTTTTGAAACTTACAGAACACAATATATTG
>JASEGY010000293.1 GCA_030019105.1 bacterium
ACCGAAATCGTAACATTCTCGCAGGCAACGCAAATGTTGTGGAGTAATAGTATAACCTCATGCGCATCAAATCGTTGGTCTGCTTCCACCTAATTAGAAGATAACATTTATGGTTTCTTTAAACCTGACCAAAATATGTGAATACTGCTTGCGGGCCTTGTAAGGAAGCAAGAGGCCAATTGTACAGACACCTGCTGAAAAAAGAGCCACCGCTATCTTAAGGCCCCATCTAAGTGGTTTATTTCCTATCATTTGTCAATTCTCACTCCGGATATTTTATCCCTTTAAGGGTTGCTGGTTGCTAAATTATACTTTACATGGGCTGAAAAGTCAAGTAAAAGTTATTGACAGGTTCTTCTTCGCCTGCTATACTGCACCAAAAAGCTCATAGTTCATAGTTGATGAGCTATGAACTATGAGTTATTATCAACTTACGGCAGGAGGCCGCGCTATGCCTAATAAAATAGAAAAACCAACCGCAGTAGTAGTTAATGATGCCGGACCAAACGGCTATGGGGTTATCCTTAATTTAGGACGGGCAGGCATCCCTGTAATATCAGTCAACCCTGATCCTAAGAATATTACCTTTTACTCCAGATATGCTGCTAAGGCTGTCTCTCCTGGAGTTGAAAAAGAGACCGAACTTATAGAGTTTCTGATAGGGATAGGGAAAAGATTGTCTCCTAAGCCGGTCTTATTTATTACCGGAGATATTGCCCTGCTGGTCATCTTGAGGCATAAGCATAAATTAGAGAAATATTTCCATTTCCCCATCGCTGACCTGGCAATAATAGAAAAGCTGGTCAACAAGAAGTATTTTTACCAGACACTCCAGGAGATAGGGGCAGACCATCCCAGGACATATTTCCCTCGAGATTTGTCAGAGGTCGAAGCTGTAAGGACTGACCTTCATTACCCTTACATCGTTAAACCCGTCAATTCGCAGTCATTTAAAAAAAAGTTGGGGGTTAAAATCCTCAAGGTAAATTCTGCCCGGGAGTTGATTGAATCATACAAAAAGGCAACTGATGCCGGCGAAGAAGTAGTTCTTCAACAGGAAATCCCGGGGGAAGAGAGGTATCTTGTCTATACTTACTTCAATCGAAATTTAAAGCCAGTGGCCGTAGCCTGTTACAAAAAGGTGCGCCTTTCACCAAGAAAGTATGGGAATGCTTGCGTCTGTGAGAGCGTCTGGGAGCCCGAAGTGGTTGATTTTGTCCTTGGGGTTATTGCCAAACTCAAGTTTTGGGGCCTGGCCGAGCCGGAGGTGCAGCGGGACCCGAGGGATGGCCGGCTTAAATTGATTGAGATAAATGCCCGATCCACTACAGAAACCCGACTGTCAGCCGCCTTAGGGATGAATATGGAATTTTTGGCTTATTCTGAGTGCATCGGAAAACCCATTGAAAATAATCTACCCCTGAATAATGCCCGGCAGAAAAAGGTTAAGTGGATAACCATCACGGAAGACTTGTACACTGTCTTCCACAAAGATGGCTATCTGGCCCATAAAGAGATAACTATCAGGGAATGGTTGAAATCCCTGAAGGGTAAGCGGGAATATGCCTTTTTAGCCTGGGATGATCCCCTGCCCTTTGTAGTCGAGTTCTTTAGATTTCTAAGATCCTTTATCTTTAAAGGGTCTGTTTACAGGAGATTTTTTCTAAGAAAAAACTCCTGGTATTCGGGTAGAAACCAGGTTTCTTGAAGAAACCTGGTTTCTGGCCGCAATCTACTACCTATTACCAGAAACCTGGGTTCCGGCTAGCTACTTGCTTATTTTTTTTCCTGACCCGCATCCAGCTTGTCAGTAATTGCTTCATCACTAAACATAGTTTTAATCTGCGGGCCAAAGCCGACGACAACAGCGATAATAATAACAGCAATAAGCCCTATGATCAACCCATATTCAACCATACCCTGTCCTTCTTCATTACGCATAAACCGCTTTAAAAGACTCATCATCATTTTTCACTTCCTTTCCTTAGAATAAGCGGCGATGATCATCGTTTCGGCCATTTAAAAATAGGAAGTAAGAAATGGGAAATAGGAAGTAAATCAAGATACTTCCCATTTCCTAATTTCCCATTTCCCATTTTCGACTTGAGTGGCCGAAACGATGATCAAGGCCGAATAAGCGCTCCTTATTATGTCACTGCCAGCATCCTGTTAAGGGCTTCCTGGGCCGGCTGACGCACTTCATCCGGGATGACAATCTCGTATTCCATGGTTTCTAATGAATGGGCGACCCGTTCTAAAGTAGTTAGTTTCATGTTCGGGCAGATCATACTTTCACTGGCCGGATAAAACTTCTTGTCCGGGTTCTCTTTGGCTAAACGATAGATGAGGCCGTTTTCCGTGCCAATAATGAACTCTTTCGCTGAGCTTTCTTTAACATAGGTTACCATCCCGTTTGTGCTCAGGGCCTGATGGGCTAATTCAATTACCTCAAATCTGCATTCCGGATGGACTAAGACTTCAGCCTCAGGATATTTCTCCATCTGATGTTTTACATCTTCCGGGCTGAGCAGGAAATGAGTAGGACAAAAGCCATCCCATGAACAGATATTTTTGCCTGTTTTGTGAGCGGCATAGGCACCCAGGTGTTTGTCAGGTATAAATAGTATTTCCTCATCTCCCAGAGAAGCCACCACCTTAACAACATTGGCTGACGTGCAGCATATATCTGCCTCGGCCTTGACTTCGGCTGAGGTGTTGACGTAACAAACCGTAGTGGCGCCCGGATGCTGACGTTTCATTTCAATCACCGCCTGTCTGCTTACGGCCCGCACCATGGGGCAGTCAGCCTCTTTAGCCGGCAGCAAGACCTTCTTTTGCGGTGAAACAATAGCCGCGGTCTCAGCCATAAAACGAACCCCGCAGAAGACAACTACATCAGCATCGGTTTTAGCTGCCCTTCTGGAGAGATCGAGGGAATCACCGGCCAGGTCAGCTATATCCTGAATCTCAGGGCGTTGATAGTTGTGGGCCAGGATAACGGCATTCCTCTCCTTTCTTAATTGGTTAATCTTTTCGATGTAGTAAGCATCGTCTTTGAATTCTTCGGGCAATTATCTGTCCTCCTCATTTTTAGTAATAGCTTAGCGAACCCCATTTATTTCCAGGAATCTGGTTATTTGCCGAATGAATTCCTCTATGTCCCTGAGGTCATCTTGAAGAATGCCATAAAGCTCCCTGGAAGTGATTTCGTGATAAAAATGGACTATTCTATTTCTATACCCGGCTATCGGAACCAAAGTCTCAGCCAGTTCCCTGGTGATAATTCCTCTTTCTCCCAAACCTCTGGCAATAGCTTTATACTCCAATTCCAACTTAAATCCTCCGACCTTGGCCAGGATGTGACGACCAGTATCAAAGATCGCCTCTAAGGCATGCCTCAGGAAGGTCTCAGCAGAAGCCGGGTTTCTGACATCTGATATAAACTCATCTATCTTCTTCACTCTTTACTCCTCACCCTTAACTCTTAACTGAACGCCCCTTTGACCTTATCGAAAAGCTTCTTTTCCCACTTTTCTTCCTCACCACCTGACTGGGCGAATTGACGTAAGAGCTCCTTTTGTTTTTCATTAAGTCTGGTTGGGATTTGAACAATAACTCGAACATGCTGGTCTCCTCGACCATAGCCGTGGAGGTCGGCCATCCCTTTACCTGTAAGTCTAAATACCTTATGGGTTTGCGTGCCAGGGGGAACAGTCATTTTTATTTTCTTGCCGTCTAAGGTAGGAACGTAAATCTCTGCCCCTAAGGCAGCTTGACTGAAGGTAACAGGCACTTCACAGACGATGTCATTGGCTCCTCGCTCGAAGACCTTATGGGGTTTAACGTGAATAACTACATATAAATCTCCTGAAGGCCCGCCTCTGATTCCCCCTTCGCCTTTGCCGGTTAAACGGAGGCGAGAACCGGTATCTACACCCGGAGGTATCTTGGCGGTTAAGTGTTCAGCACGTCTGACCCGGCCTTGCCCCATACAGGTAGGACACGGGGTTTCAATAATAGTGCCTTCACCCCTACAACGGTTACAAGTTTGGGCCATGCTGAAAAATCCACGCTGATACCTTACCTGTCCCTGGCCTTGACAATCAGGACAGGTCTTTCTGCTTGTGCCTGATTTCGCTCCACTACCACTACAGGTGCCGCAGGTTTCAAAGCGGGGGAGACTGAGTTTTTTTTCTGTCCCTGAAAAGGCTTCCTCAAGGGTGATCTCCAGATCGTAGCGCAGGTCCGCCCCCCTTTCAACCCTGGTTCGACTTCTGCCTCTCGTTCCGAAGGTATCACCAAAGATGCTGCCTCCAAAGACGCCTTCAAAAAGGTCCTCTATATCGCTTGCATGAGTAAAATTTGACCACGTAAACCCGCCTGCGCCAAAGGCATCAGATACCCCTTGATGACCAAAGCGGTCATACTTGCTTCGCTTTTCTTGATCACTCAATATCTCATAAGCCTCGGCGGCCTCTTTAAATTTTTCTTCAACTGCTTTTTTATTTTCCGGGTTAGCATCAGGATGGTACTTTTTAGCCATCCGGCGATAGGCCTTTTTGATCTCGTCAGGTGAGGTATCTTTGGAAACGCCCAGGACTTCATAATAGTCTCTTTTAGCCACTAATTTCCTCCATCATATCAGTTTTTCGGGTTTCGAGTTGTAGAGCCTCCCTTGTTCCCACGTAAAGCGTAGAAACGACGCTCTTAAATCCACAATTCGCATTCCACAATCCGAAATAGAATTACTCTTCAGCTTGACCCTATGGTGAGGCGAATTCATACAGATAAAGAGTGCAGTTATACTCAGCCAGGTCACAAATATAACTCTTAAGATAAATATTTTGGGGTAAGCGAATTCAAGATAGGCTATATAGCTTTC
>JASEGY010000294.1 GCA_030019105.1 bacterium
ACCTCTAAACCTGACAACCTGAACGGGTTCTACCATAACTTTTGAAGAGGATACGGATAAATCTTACATTGGCGAACTTTTATAACTATACCCACCTTCTTCTCTATCTATTTATCTTCCTCTCACTCCGCTCTGGTGGTTCAGGACGGCTGTGGCAAAGTTTCTCCCAGTACTCCTGTGGGGCTGGTTTGAAAAAAACATCCTTTCATCAGGAAGACAATTGCTTTTCTGCCTTCATCTGCCTGTTGAGGAAATATTGCCAGTCATAATATTGCCTTAATATCCTATTCTCAATATCCATTCTGAGATTTTCGTTCCTATCAAGGAGCACAATACCCCCCCGCAGTATTTGAAAGCCAAGGATAGGAGGTGGAAGTATATTAAGCACGATTACCTGAACAGTCGAACCAATCGCTCTTGACAGTTCAGCTTCGAGTTCAAATGCAGGCCAACGTCCGAGCTTCTCTAATGGCTCTGAAAAGTATACCGCTATATCCCAATCGCTCCTTTCATTTGCATATCCCCTGGCTCTTGATCCAAATAGATAGGCAAAGGCTACCGGTAATCTGGTCTCAAGTGTTTCGATCAAAGGGGTTATATCTTCTTTCATAAATAATCCTCAACTGCTTTCATAAACCGGTCAATGTCTTCCAATCCATATTTTAAAAACCTTTCTAATTCCGGGACAGTGTTTTTCTGATAGTCATGGGCGAGAAAGTTTCTAATACCGGCTATATATACAAACTTGTAGGCAAACTCTTTCGGGATAACACCATAGTCTCCAAGCTTATATATCGAATCACTATAAGAGGATGGCTTTGGGTAACCTCTCTTGATAATAAGCAAATCCGCAATATCAAGAACAATTTCAGCACAGAGATACACGGAACGCTCAATAATCTTCTTTGTTTCAACAGAAGACTTCAATGTGCGAAGAAGTTTAGACTTATTGTCAACAAGATACTTAGCTTCTTCCTTCAATCTCTGGAATTTACTAAACAAGACTTCGTTCATTTTATCTCACCAGCCCTCAATGGTTCTAACGACTACTGTCCTGGCCAGGTCTTCTATGAGCCGGTCGAGGGCTTCCGCCTCAGTTTCATAATTATTTTCTTCTTCTCCGGGCACCTGAGGTAAATAAGTAGTTGATTCCTCCCGCTGCTCTTCCCAGACAATATTATTCCCAACTAAATCGTGAAGTTTCAGATTGATCAAAATCCGGATCTGGTATTCGGTGACATACCCATCCTCATTATAGGCTAGGTCATTCTTCAGGTAAGAGATAACTTCTCCTTCCAATTCCGCCTCAGCCCTCTCTTTGCCGGTTACTTTAAGGCGGCCGTCACGAATGAACTCATGGATCACCTTATCGGTCAATTCTTTTTCCAGACCGTAACGAGTGGAGGTGTTTTTAAATATAGGGATGCTGATTCGCTTAATATACTCCGGGAGATTTGAAGAAGGTTGGATGTGAGCACAGCCTAATATGGCTGAAAGAGTGATCAAGAGGAAGCTAATTAGTCCTTTATAGTCTTCTATGGTGCGTAGTGGGTTCATACGGTTACTCGAATTAGTCCTGCCAGACCTGGTGCTTGCTGCTGGATAAAAAGTCGCTTTCCGGTTTCTTTACAAAGGGTAATATAGTCTTCGACTGCCTCATGAAATGCTTCCACAATTTCATCTACAGTCTTCCCTTCAAAGGTAACGAGATCATCTATTCCTTCAATCTTACCATAAAATACGCTATCCTCAGCATTAAAGTGGACAGATCCAACAAAGGCTTTATAGGTTAAGACATCTTTCATGGTCTCTACCTTCCCGAAAGGTATCTTCTCAATATTTCGGGAGGCAGTTGTAAGTTGTAAGTTGTAGGTTGTAGGTTGTAGGTTAAACGGCACGCCGTGGGCGTGCCACCCAACTTACAACTTACAACTTACAACCTACAACCTACAACTATTTACAGATTACCCCAGGTTATTGAGAAGATACCCCGAAAGCTTAAAGCTTTCGGGAAGGTAAGAATGTCACCCTGATTTGAACCAGGCCGATATTATTCATTCTTCAACCGGGCATGCGCCGCGGCCAGTCTGGCAATGGGCACCCTGAAGGGAGAGCAGCTCACATAATTAAGTCCCACTAAATGGCAAAATTCAATTGAAGACGGGTCCCCTCCGTGTTCACCACAGATACCTACCTTCAGGTCAGGCCGGGTAGAACGTCCTCGTGTCACCCCGATCTGGATTAATTCCCCTACCCCGGTTTGATCTAATTGCTGGAAGGGATTAGCCGGAAGTATTCCCTGGTCAAGATAATCTCCCAGGAATTTCCCTTCAGCATCATCTCTGGAAAAACCAAAGGTCGTTTGCGTCAGGTCATTGGTTCCAAATGAGAAGAATTCAGCTTCCCCGGCAATTTCATCGGCCGTAATAGCTGCCCGCGGCAATTCAATCATAGTGCCAATAGAATAGTTAAGATCAACCTTGGCGTTAGCGATAACCTCATCAGCGATCTTGACTATTTGTTTCTTGATTACCTTGAGTTCATTTACATGTCCTACTAAAGGAACCATTACCTCCGGCTCGACTACATATCCATCCCTGACCAATTCAGTTGCCGCTTCAAAGATGGCTTGAACCTGCATCTCATAAACTTCAGGCATAGTGATTCCTAAACGACAACCCCGATGGCCCAGCATAGGATTTGATTCTCTCAAACCTTCTACCTGATGAATTATCTCCTCAAGTTCTTTTATTCTATCCGGATTATTCTCTCCTTTGACCTTGAGTTCAGCTAATTCCACAGACAGCTCTTCGTGGTTAGGCAGGAACTCGTGCAGGGGCGGGTCTAATAGTCGAATGGTCACCGGCAATCCTTCCATAGCTAAAAAGATGCCCCGGAAGTCTTCCTTTTGCATAGGCAGAAGCTTTGCCAGGGCATTTTCTCTGGCTTTCTTATCCTTAGCAACAATCATGGCCTGCATATGCGGGAGCCTTTCTTCCCCGAAGAACATATGTTCTGTCCGGCACAATCCAATTCCCTGGGCCCCGAAATTCCTGGCCTTTTTCGCGTCCTCCGGGGTGTCGGCATTGGTTCTGACCTTGAGCTTCCTAAAATCATCCGTCCAACTTAAAAACGTAACCATCTCCTCCGTCATCTCCGACTCAATAGTGGGGGCCTCTCCGAGGATGACCCGGCCGGTAGTTCCATCTAAGGTGATCATATCTCCTTCTGAAATGGTCAGATCTCCTACCTTGAAAGATCTGGTTTCCTCATTGACCTTGATGGCCTCACAACCGGCGACACAACATTTACCCATTCCCCGGGCAACTACGGCCGCATGAGAAGTCATTCCTCCCCGGGCAGTGAGAATACCTTCGGCTGCATACATGCCATGGATGTCTTCCGGGGATGTCTCTGAGCGAACCAGAACAACCTTTTTCCCTTCTGCGGCCCAATCACAGGCATCATCGGCCGTAAAAACCGCTTGACCCGCGGCTGCTCCGGGAGAGGCAGCCAGACCCTTAGCAATAACATCTACTTTGGCCTCAGGATCAATGTGGGGATGCAATAGCTGATCCAGAGTAGCCGGTTCAACTCTCAAAATAGCCTCTCGCTTGTCAATCAATCCCTCCTGTTCCATATCCACGGCTATCTTAACCGCTGATTTGGCCGTCCGCTTCCCTGTCCTGGTCTGAAGCATAAAGAGTTTATGGTTTTCTATCGTAAACTCGATATCCTGCATATCCCGATAGTGCTGCTCTAATCGCTGGTAAACCTCGACTAATTGGTCATAAGCATCAGGCATCTCTTCCTTAAGCTGAAGAATAGGGTGAGGTGTCCTGATGCCGGCGACCACATCTTCTCCCTGGGCATCAAGTAAATATTCCCCATAGAATTGTTTTTTTCCGGTAGAGGGATTCCTGGTGAAGGCCACGCCGGTTCCGGATGTTTCACCCATATTCCCGAATACCATGGTCTGGACATTGACGCCTGTGCCCATATCATGGGGGATATTGTTCATCTTTCGATAGGTAACCGCCCGCGGAGTTTCCCAGGAATCAAAGACAGACTTTATCGCGGCCGTAAGCTGCTGCCAGGGGTCAGTAGGAAAGTCAGCTCCTGTTACTTTTCTAACCCGGCCTTTGTAACGTCGAACTAAATCCTGCAAGGCCCTCCGGTTGAGTTCAGAATCAAATTTTACGCCTTCTTCTTCTTTCATTTTCTCTAAGAGCCGTTCAAAGTCAGCGTGTTCCAGCCCTAAGACTATGTCAGAAAACATCTGGATGAACCGGCGGTAAGCATCGTAAGCAAAACGCTCATTCCCTGTCTTTTCTACCAGTCCCTGAACGGTCTCATCATTTAAGCCAAGATTCAGAACCGTATCCATCATGCCGGGCATAGAGGCAGCCGCTCCGGATCTGACAGAGACAAGGAGAGGATTACCGGGATATCCAAATCCTTTTTCCATGATTTCTTCTAACTTAGCCATGTTCGATCTAATATCATCTTCCAGCCCGTCAGGAAAATTTTTACCGGCTTGATTATACAGGATGCAGGTCTCAGTAGTAATAGTAAAGCCAGGGGGCACCGGCACGCCAATATTGGTCATTTCAGCCAGTCCGGCCCCTTTCCCACCTAAGAGGTCTTTCATTTTAGCGTTCCCTTCGGCCTTACCCTGGCCAAAAAAGTAAACAAACTTCTTTTTCATGCAATTTACCCTCCTTAATTAAATTGATTTCGGATTGCGGATTTCGGATTGGTTGTTCCATTCCGCAATCCGCAATCTGCAATCCAAAATTATTAGAGCCTATTGTAGTCTAAAGACCCCGTTATACTATTACCCCGCAACATTTGCGTTGTCCGCGAGAATGTTACGATTGC